>JBAZJK010000001.1:600000-881714 GCA_041651355.1 Patescibacteria group bacterium
ATCATCAAAACCAACGATAAAGAATTAAAGAACTACAAGACGATCGACCCGATCCTTTTAGACGACGGCGCTCTGGTCAAATCTAATTCCAACGAAACGGTCTATCTTATCTCTAATGGACAGAAAAGGCCTTTCGCCAGTCTCGAAGCTTTGAAACAGCTGGGTTATAAAGTGGAAAATATCCTAAACATTTCTCCCCAACTTCTCTATCATTACCCACTGGGCAGTCTAATTAACAGTTAAAATTATGCCGATCGTCAAAGCTGCTCTCCTGCCCCATTCCCCTTTACTTATACCGGAAATAGGAAAAAGTAACCAAAGCCTATTACAAAAAACCAGGGATGCTTATCAGGAAATCATTGCTGATTGCCAAGAAAAAGAAGTTGACACCATCGTCATCCTGTCACCGCATGGTCCGATCCAAGATAATTTCTTTACGATTAACATCGCCCCTGATTTTTCCTTAGACTTAAGCCAATTCGGTTATTTGAATAATAAAAAAATCCCAGGTGATACGGCTTTGGCCTATCATCTTAAGCAGACCCTCAAGCAGGATTTTCCCATCCAACAAATTACTGTCAACCCGACTGATTACGGTAGCGCCATCCCCCTGCACCTCTTTCAAGCCGCTATCCCTAAATTAAAGACTATAATCATCTATCACTCCCGCTTAGATTTGGAAACTCACCACCGTTTCGGTTTGCTCTTGGGTGGATTCTTGCAGACCCAAGCTAATAATATAGCCGTCATCGCTTCGGGCGACCTTTCCCACCGCCTCAAAAAAAGCTCCCCGGCCGGTTATTCACCCAAAGGAGCTAAATTCGATAACAAAATAATCGAATACCTAAACGACCCAGAGAATGGACGGGATAATCTGCTCAAAATTGATGCGAACCTAAGCAAGGATGCCGGAGAGTGCGGCCTGAAAGCGATTGTCATCTTAACTGGCCTTTTGGAAAATTTCCCGCATGAAGCCAAGGTGCTAGCCTACCAGACCGATTTCGGTATCGGCTACCTAAGCATGGACTTCTTACTAAAATGATATGTCCGATTTTAATTCATTCCAAGACATCCTGAAAAATAAAAAAAATATCAAAGCGCCCGCCTATCCCTGGCAAGACCTAGCCTTGAGGATCATCAAAGAATTAGGCATTCCTAACTTCAAACGCTCAGCCGTTTTCAAGGTTTGCAAAGACAAGTCGCCCCATATCATCGAAAAAGCCCTGATTGACACTAAGGAATTATGCCAGAGCGGGCAAAAATGGAAATACTTCTTTAAAATTATCGATCAAGAATAAAAATTAATCATCTATGGCCAAAGTCCTAAAAATAATAACCCACCCCAACCCCATACTTCGAAAAAAATCCGCCGAGATTTCTTTATCAAAAATTAAAGATCCGGAAATACAAAAACTCTTGCTAGATATGGAAAAAACCATGATCGTAAAAGATGGCGCCGGCCTAGCCGCCCCGCAAATCGGAAAAAACATCAGACTAATCGTTATCGCCCACAATGGAAAGAATCTTTTCCTGATTAACCCGAAGATCACCCGTCGTTCTTGGGCTCAGGAAATAGGCGAAGAAGGCTGCTTATCAGTCTTAGGTCCTCAGGGAGAAATAATCTATGGACCAGTCAAGCGACACAAGAAAGTCAGCTGTCTCTATTTTGATAGCCAGGGGCAGAAACAAAAACTCCAGGCTGAAAATCTCTTAGCCCGGGTCATCCAGCACGAAACAGACCATCTAGACGGCGTTCTCTTTATCGACCGCTTAGAAAAATAGTATTCTGCTTTTCAAAAAAGGCCGCCAGCAGGCGGTCTTTTATCAGGTTAATTATTCTTCTTCCGGCGGCGATGGTAATAAACATAAACTAGGGATAAGGAACAAATTATGATTAGAGTCCAAAAGATGCCCGTATAATACTCTTCCAACAGTTCCTTGTTCGCTCCCAAAAAATACCCTAAAACAGCCAGGATCGAAACCCACAAGAAGGACCCTAAAAAAGTATAGGTTATAAAAGGCCGTAAGGGCATCTTAGAAAAACCAGCCGGGATGGATATTAAGTGGCGCACGACCGGAAACAAGCGGCCGATAAAAGTCGCACTCCGCCCCCTAGTCAAAAACAGGTCTTCAGCCTTCTTAATCTTTTCCGGTGTCACCAAGATAAAACGCGCCCATTTAGTACTAGCCAAACGATAAACCACCGGCCGGCCCAAATAATAAGCGAGGGCGTAATTTATCAAAGCGCCGATTACGCTACCAATCGCCCCGGCTAAGATAATTAAGATAATATTAAAGCGGCCGTCAGCGGCCAGGTAAGCCGCCGGCGGAATGACAATTTCCGAGGGTAAGGGCAAAATCGAGCTTTCAATCGCCATCAAAACCACTATCCCGCCGTAGCCGATCTGACTAAAGATATCCAAGATTGTATTGACTAAACTGCTAAACATAAATAAAATCTTTTCATATAATAGCATCGCCTAAAATTTATGTCTAACCCTAGGATTCGCACAATTTTCATGGGCACGCCGGAATTCGCCGTTAAACCCCTTCTCAGTCTCATCGCCGATAATAGTTTCGAAGTCGTCGCGGTTTTTACTAACCCGGATGAAAAGGTAGGCCGAAAGCAAACTCTTAGCGAACCGCCGGTTAAAAAGATAGCTATCAAAAATGGATTGCCCTGCTACCAACCTCAAAAGATTAGAACCGAAACGGATCTAATAAAAAAATTGTCTCCCGACCTGATCGTCGTGGTGGCCTATGGCCATCTCATCCCTCAAGAAATATTAGACATTCCTCGATATGCTTGCATTAACCTCCATGCTTCGCTGCTGCCAAAATACCGAGGCGCTTCCTGTCTGCAGGCTCCGATATTAAATGGAGATAAAACAACCGGCCTGACGATAATGAAAATGGAAGCCGGCTTAGATACCGGCCCGATTCTTGAACAAGCGGAAATAGAATTAGCGCCTGAGGAAAATTTAGAATCCTTGAGAAGTAAACTGGGTGATCTCGGCGGAAAAATAATCACCCGGACGCTAAAAGATTATATTGCCGGCAAGATAAAGGAGAGAAAACAGGAAGAAGCTGGGGCAAGTTATGTAAAAATTACCAAAAAAGAAAACGGGAAAATAAATTTCTCTAAAGCGGCCGCTGACATAGAAAAAATGGTCCGCGCTTTCTATCCCTGGCCTACAGCCTGGTTTGAATTAGCTGGACCTGATGGTCAGAACAGGAAAATACAAATCTTAAAAACAGACACAGAGATTATAAAAGGACGATTCACGGAACCGGGCCAATTCTTCAGACACCAAAAACAACTTGGACTCCAATGCGAACAAGACGCCCTAGCAATAATAAGCTTGAAAATTGAAGGTAAAAATCCCATCACTAGCCAAGCTTTCATGAATGGTTATAAAAATCTAATCAAATAAGATGGAAACTATCTTAGAAATAAAAGACGGGAAATACCCAGATAACCCCTCAGAAATTAATATAAGAGAAGCCGCCAGGGCAATCCTCTTTAACGATTCCCGCTTCATCCCCCTATTATTCGTCTCTAAACACGGATTTCATAAACTGCCTGGAGGAGGCTTGGAAGAGGGAGAAGAAATAACGGATGCTTTGGCTAGGGAGATCGAAGAAGAAACCGGCTGCCAAGCAGAGATTACCGGCGAACTAGGAAAGATAATCGAATTCCGCTCTCGCTGGAAACTAAAACAAACCTCTTATTGCTACTTAGGAAAAATAACCTCCCAAGGCAAACCTAATTTTACTGAAAAAGAAACGCTCGAGGGCTTTAAGCTAGTCTGGCTGGAATTAGACCAAGCTATCTCCCAGATGGAGAAAGAACGGCCGGACAACTATGAAGGCAATTTTATCCAAAAAAGGGACCTAGCTTTTCTTAAAAAAGCCAGAGAAACCTTAAAAATTGACTAATCTTGATTATGCCCTAGAATATTGATATCCTATTCTTGCAAGACTTTTTGGCCCTTTCGTCTATCGGTTAGGACGCCAGGTTCTCATCCTGGTAAGACGGGTTCGATTCCCGTAGGGGCTGCCAAATATAAAAATCTCCATTTATATAAATGGAGATTTTTATTTTATTAAATACAAGGTTATTATTGACAAAAAAACATAATCATGCTAAAATTAGCGATTGTCTATCCTTAGGCAATATTTCTTTAAAACTAAATAAAAAAACTAGAAAATGAAAAAAATCCTGCCTTTATTGATTAAGATCGTTTTGGCTGGACTTTTCCTTTATAATCTCCACTTCTTTTATTTTGTCACCCAAAGCTTTCATCAAGCTGGACAAAAAGCGCCCCCTCCCTGCAAAGCAGATGGCGGTCGAGAAGATATTAGATTTTTAAATGAAAAGATCCAAAAAGCCAAAGCCTTAGGTTCTAACTACCTGGCCGAAGAATATTTTTCTGATTTGACTGCCATCAGGCTGAAAGAAAAGAATAATGACTTCGACCGGAGCGCTGTCCTGGCGGTTAATAATACCCTGACCGAGTTAATGGGAACATTTACCCGTAACTTAAGTAATTTGCGTGGACATAGTTCCGACCAAGCATATAGAGATGCTTTGTTTGAACTAGAAGATGCCAGGAGCCGCTCCCAAGAAACTTTGGAGCCAGGATCTAGCCGACGCGAACAGGAATTACAAGCCCAAATGGACAAACCGGGTTACTGGCACGCAAAGCTAGTAAGCCTCCTATCCTGGTTAAGCAATTTTTACCTGAAGAATTTCTTCCTCGCTCTAAGCCTTCTTTGGCTTTGGTGGTACCAAGAAAAAAACAGCCTACGGATCAAGAATCCTTTCAGCTTCCTGATTTGTCTTCTGCTCTATCCCTTAACCATCGGACGCGTTTGGTATAAGCTATCGCGGGACAATTTCCGCGCCTTAGCTTTACAGGTAGAGTTCCGCCGGCGCCAGACAGACATCTTCGCCTTGATTTCCGAAGATGAGCTAGCTGACATCCGCCGCTTTGCTAACAGCCGCCTCAAGCTCCGCGATTACAGACATTATCTAGACCAGCGCGGACTGTACCGCCATCAAAGCCTGATGCCAGCTCTAGCGGTAACACTACTCTTCCTGATTGTCACTCCTATTACTAAAGCCCAAACCAAAGTAGATGCGAATCTAGACGGCCACATTCAAACGGAAATAAAGATTAACGCGCCGCCTGGTGACCAAGGGGCACAGATTGACTACAGTCAAACTCCAACTGCCTCGCCGGCCTTAGTATTTGATGATTACCGACCGATTATCCTGGCTTTAGCTAGCAGGCTATTAGTTGCTAATTGCCAGGAAAAATTTCCCGGGTTCCTGAAAAATCCCGACCCGATTCCTTTGTTTGATTAATGATTGCCAAACGCGTGTTCTTAGTTAAGAAAACGCGAACTAAACAATTATTAATCAAAGTCAAAGGAAAAAATGAAAAAAATCATCAGCATAATCATCAGCCTCTTATCAATTACGATTTCCGGCCAAATCCTTGGCCAGAATATCAATCTGGAAAGCACTATCGTCGCCGATAGCGTTTCTGAGCAAATCAGTACCCAAAGGATTGAAGTTAAGACCGACAAGTTTAGCTTCAAATACGATTACAAAGCAAACGGCCGAGATGTCATCGGCTTAATCTTCCCCGCCTTCTGGGCCGATTCCCTCTCCTCCCTAAACGCCATGATCGTCAAGATTGGCGATAACGGTCGTGATGACCAATTCGTCCTTGATGTCTGGGCCAAACGCCGCTACAAAAATTTTGAAGCCACTTTGGAGGCTGGACGGATGAGCAGCCAAGCTAACGACCCGATTGATTATGCCGGCGCCAGGCTATCCCGGCCCCAGCTGACAATCGAAGCCTATGGTTTAGTCTATCATTCGCTGTTCGGTGAAAAGATCGGTCCGAAGTATGCCAGTTATGCTTGGATCGCCTACCACCCGAAAAATTTCTATATCGCTCTCGGCAAACAAGACCGGGATTACTGGGCCTTCTTCGGCACTAAGAACCAGAAACATTTTGGCAATTTCACTTTCACTAACTACCAGCCAAAAACCAAAAATTTTTGGTGGCGCTCCCAATTCGGTTGGGGTGAAATTAACCAGGGTTTTTTCAACCAGGATCTCTATCTAGAAGGCACGAGCTATCTAGTCGTCCCCGTTTTCTACTACAAACATTTTTCGCCCATCTGCGCTAAGGGCGAATACTCCCTAAAACTAGAAGGACGCCGTACCGGCTCTAACCAGACATACGAATTGATGATGGGAAAAAGAATAGGCAATGATATCTTCCGCCTAGCCGTCGGGATAAACAGCTCCCTCCTTGAAGGACAAGCTAACAGCTTGCGGCTCGCCCCCTCCTTTGAAGCTTATAAAGCTTGGAAAGGCAAAAACGGACAGGCCATCGTCGAATTGAGATATGATCTTCTTAGCCGGATAGCTAGCGCCTATCTGGTCTTCCGTTACTAATACTAAAATCGCTCTTTGAAAAATCCTCAGCCGCTTACACGGCGACTATGATGAGGTACCGCGGTCTAACAACGACCGCGGTTTTTTTATATAAAAAAACCGTCCTGCATATGATTTTAGGTCATAAACAGGACGGGCTTGATCAGAAAAAACTTTTTAAGCTTTCTGAAACTTATTAATCACGCATATTTCCGACTCCCCCGTAGCAATCTCAATGAATTTCACTGCCACTGAGATGCGATTGGCTTCATCCAGGTTGTCCCAAACGGTCTTAGCGATCTCCCCGATTGTACCTTCTAAAGGCAGAAGATAGGGGTCTCCCTTAAACGATGGCAAAGGGTTACCATCTCCGGAATAGGTATGAATGCAGTATCCGAAGGCCGGTATGGTGACCAAATCATAATAATACAGGTCTGATTCTTCGCTGCCATACGCGGGCTTCTTCAATAAAGCCATGCTGGCTATCCGGTTGTATTCCATATCCGGGTCGTCATCAAAAAGGTCGAAACGGGCTGCAATCCGCGGCGTAAAATTTGGGGCATCCGGTTCATAATAATACTGATCATTTATACAACGGATGCCTGAATCTAAAACGAAACCGGTGTGTTCACCATTTGTGACCACGAAAGAGCTTGGCCTAAGCGATTGATCCTGAGCCATCGCTGTGTAAACGATCAGACTTAAATCTTCATTTTCGCTGAGCAGGCTAGGGTCGGCTACTTCGACTTTCAGTTGGCCAAGTTCTTTAATTGGAACCAAAACGCGGTTCCGGCTCTTTGGGCTCCGGCCCATCAGGGCATAAACCTGGATCAGATATTTACCGGTCTCATCTAAACCAGCGATAATCAGTCTTCCGGGGTAAGGGTTGGCTTTAAGGGCGGCTAAATTATTAGCGGCTTCTTCTTTTAATTTAGTTAAATCCACGATTCCTCCTTTTTTAGAGTGTAAAAAATTATTTAAGAACGATTAAATTACCAAGAGTAATTCCTAATAAATTAATAGAAATAACACAAAATGTCAATCTATATCAAACCTTAACATTAAGCATCTCTCCCGGACGCCCGATATCTTGGCGCAGATCTAAATCAAAATGGAACTCGGTCTTACCTCGCTTCTTCTGGTCGATAATCACCGCCATGCTTTTCCCTTGATACTTTCTCAAGATCGCTTCTCGATATTTTTTCTCTAAACGATCAGACAGCGCCCGCAATTTCTGCGAACGCTCCTTAATCTTCCCGTCGCTCACCCGGCTGCTGAGCTTATAGGCGGCAGTCTGAGGGTGGGCGGAAAAAGAAAAGACATGAATCTTGCTAAAAGACATCTCTTTAGCAAAATCATATGTCATTTGAAAATCCGCTTCGTTCTCACCCGGAAAGCCGACAATGATATCGGTACTCAAGGCGATGTCCGGCATGCTCTGACGAATTTTTTCAATCCTCTGGCGAAAGTCCTTTACCAGATAAGGACGCTTCATTAATTTTAAAATCTTATCCGAACCGGCTTGCAAAGAAATATGCAGATGCCGACACAGCTTCTTATTTGAAGCGATTAGCTCTATCAGCTGATCGTCAACTTCATTTATTTCGATCGAGCTTAAGCGCAAGCGGCCTAAACCATTAATCTTGACCAATTTTTTAAGCAGAGAAACCAAGTTGACATGTCCCCGGAGATCCTGACCATAAAGACCAAGGTGAATACCAGATAAGACTATTTCTCTATATCCGGCCTTAACAGCTAAACGCGCCTCCTGAATTAATTCTATTTCGCTTCGGCTCTTGACCCTTCCACGAGCGAAAGGAATGACGCAGTAAGAACAAAATTGGTTGCAACCGTCGCCGACTTTCAAGAAATAGCGCGAACGGTCAGTCACTGTCAAACCACTCTCTAAATACTTAAAACCAGAAAATTTTACTATTTTTTTGATCTGAGCTACTAACTTGGGCAAATCGCCTACGCCCCACACCAAATCCGCCTTGATTGCCGGCTGATAGGTCTTGGGCCAGCACCCCATCACAACTAACTTGGCCTGTTTATTGTCTGATTTTAATTTATTCAAAGCTTGTTTATCTTTGCTAATCGCAGCTAGAGTCACGGCACAGGTGTTCAAGATTACCAAGTCGAGCCTATCGGCCACCGCCATGAATCCAGCCTGTTCTAAAAGCCTTCTCAGGTCGGCTGAATCATATTGGTTAACCTTGCAACCCAGGGTCCTAATCAAAAACCGCGGGCCTAAATTTATTGATTTGTTAGCATCAAAATCGACTTTGAGCATATATTTTATCATCAGTATAATTTTTCCTTACGCTCTTGTCAAAAAAAAATATTTTTGTTATTATCAAAATAATCAAAATAATGCGCTGTTTCCAGCCTTTTTTATTTTGATAATGCGCCCATAGCTCAGTTGGTAGAGCAGCTCCCTTTTAAGGAGAAGGTCGTAGGTTCGAATCCTACTGGGCGTACTTTTTTAAAGCCATCTTAGCTCAGCTGGTAGAGCAGCTGTCTTGTAAACAGCAGGTCGTCGGTTCGAACCCGACAGATGGCTCCGTTTAAAAAACCGCCTCTTGAGGGCGGTTGTTTTAGAACTACAACTTCTTAATTACGGGAAAAATCAATAACTATCATTCCTATACCCGAAGAACCGAATTCCTCATCAAGTCTCTCCTGGTTAAGCTGATTACTTCCGGGCACGGCGTAAATTTCAAAACCCCTGGTAAAAGCAAAGTCACCAAAGTAGCTAAGCTTCAAACCAACCTTTAGACTGCCCAGGCGCGCACAATGTTCTTGAAGCCAGGTGATATCAAGATATTCTTTAAGTAAACGCCTAATCGGTTCGTTGTAGGGAGTATCAAGCGGTTCGGGATCATTTTGGCCTTCCCCCTTAATTTCATCATCGATATCCTGATCATCATCTTCTTCATCCTCCAAGGTTTCCTCTTCGCTAGATTTATTAAGCTCTTGTAAATATTGCATAGACGCAGCTTGCAGATCAGAAATTTCTTGGATGATGGCGTTCTTTTTTTCTTGTTGCAAGGAAACGAGGGTGAAAATTTTCTTGTCGAGGTCATCCATAACCCCGATTTTTACCTCAGTAGGTAGAGGGTCAGTGACTGGCTCGATCATATCCTGACCGCCTAGCAAAAAAATCTGTTCGTCTATCCAGAGGGGTAGATCTTGAATGAAATCAAATGCTTCCATGGCTTTATATTTAGATGTTAAGTATTAAAGAACAATATTATTTTTATATTATAAAGTATGGCAAAAGTCAAACATTTAAAAACATGTTCCCATCTTCGGCAAAACGTGATAAAATTATGATAGACTTAAAGTTAAGCTAAAATTTAAAAAATATGGCCAAAGTAGCCCGGGATTTTATTTCCGAAGAAAAACGCAAGTTCAAATGGGTATTAGGGAAAATTCTTGCCTCCTCTCTTTCCGGCTTTATCGCCGGTATCATCGTCACCTCTCTTTTCTTCTACGCCTTATTTGATATCAGCCTTAAATAAACAGGTAAAATAAATAAGAAAAACCCGATTACTCCGGGTTTTTTATTAGAAAAAACAGTGGAAATCTTGAGTAAATCTTCAGCTTGAAAAATGGCTTTAATTAAGATAAGATAAGAGAACTATGACTAAAACCGACAACATCCTGGAGAAGCTGCCACCCCAAAGCCTAGAAGCTGAAGAATCGCTCTTAAGCTGTCTTTTAATAGATAAAGATACGATTATCAAGGTTGTCGACCACGTCATGCCTCATGATTTCTATAAGGATATCCATAAGACGATATATGAAACCATCCGGGAACTATACAACAGCCAGGAACCAATAGACATCATCACTCTGGCCAACCGTTTGGAAGAAAAAAAACAGCTTAGCCTAATCGGTGGCCGCACCTACCTAGCCTATCTTTCCAATCTGGTCGCCACCTCAGCCAACGCCGGCCATTACGCCAATATCATCCAAAGAAAAGCGACCTTGCGCCGTTTACAACAAGCGGCTAGTGAAATCATGACCATGAGCTACGAGGAAGAGAGAGAGATAGACGAGATCCTCGATGAAACTGAAAAGAAGATATTCAGCGTTTCCCGCAAATACCTGAAAAACGCTTTCTTGCCGATCGATAACCTGCTAACCGCCGCCTTCGACCGCATCGATGAGCTCCACAAAAAAAGCGGCAAGCTTAGAGGCTTGAGCACCGGCTTCTTGGATTTGGACAACCTGTTAGCCGGTCTGCAGAAATCCGACCTTATCATCCTAGCCGCCCGCCCCTCTGTCGGAAAAACATCCCTAGCTTTAGATATCGCCCGGCAAGCAGCCATTAAGAATAAAGAAGGGGTCGGTATCTTTTCCTTAGAAATGAGTAAAGAACAATTAGTCGACCGCATCCTCTGCGCCCAAGCGAATGTCAGCCTTTGGAAGATGCGCACAGGCAATTTATCAGAAAAGGATGATGATAATGATTTCGCTCGCATCGGCGAAGCGATGGGTAAGCTGGCTGAAGCCCCGATCTATATCGATGACTCCGGCACCCTCTCTATCATGGAGATTAGAGCTAAGGCTCGACGTCTCCAGATGGAAAAAGGTCTGGGCTTGATTGTAATCGACTATTTGCAATTAATGGAAGGACGAGGCAAATATGGCGATAACCGCGTCCAAGAAATCGCTGAAATCAGCCGTGGCCTCAAATCTATCGCTCGCGAATTAAATATACCGATCCTAGCCCTGGCCCAGCTGTCGCGCGCAGTAGAAGCAACTCATCCGGCCATCCCCAAACTATCACACTTGCGTGATTCCGGTTCCATCGAGCAGGACGCCGATATCGTCATGTTCATCTACCGCAAAGCGGCCGACCGGGGCTATAACCCTAACGACCTGCCTATGGATGAAAGATACCGCGCCGAAATCCATATCGCCAAACATCGTAACGGTCCGACCGGAGTAGTCAATCTGTTCTTTGATGAAAACACCGTCAGCTTTAAAAACTTACATAAACAATCCGGCCCCGAAGGTCCGGTCCAATTCTAAATAATATGTTCAGCAAACTAAAACAATTCAAAGACTTAAGAAGCCAGGCTAAGACCATGCAGAATGCTTTAGCTGAAGAAAATATCGTGATAGAAAAAAACGGCACTAAAGTCAGCTTAAATGGTAACTTAGAAATCAGCCAGGTCAGCCTTAACGAAAATCTAAGCAAAAACTCTCAGGAAGAGATATTAAAAGACTGCCTGAATGAAGCGATTAAAAAAGCCCAGAGACTCATGGCTAAAAAACTCCAAGAAATGGGAGGCTTGCCGGGCTTGATGTAAGCGCCCCAACATGAACTATCCTAAATCAATCCAAAACTTGATTGATTTCTTCAAAGAATTGCCTAGCGTCGGACCAAAAACAGCTGAACGCTATGTTTTTCATTTACTCAAGAAACCTGAAGCTCAAATAAAGTTATGGGCCTCCTATCTCAACGATCTTAAGGCTAATACCACTATCTGTAATTCCTGCCAAGCTATTTCGGAAAGTAATCCCTGCCATATCTGCCAGGATGATAAAAGACAAAAACAGATCCTCTGCTTAGTTAAGAACACTCAGGACTTAGCGGCGATTGAAGCCACTCGCCAATTCTCTGGACGTTATTTTGTCTTAGACGGACTTATAAATACGATTGAAGATATCGGGCCCAATGATATCAACGTCTCTCTGCTGATGAAAAAGATAAAAAACGAAGGCATCCAGGAACTGATCATTGCCCTAGATTTTACCCTTGAAGGAGAAACAACTACCCTCTATCTTAATAAAGCCCTAAAAGATTATAATGTAAATATCAGCCGCCTAGCTCGAGGGCTGCCGGCCGGCTCTAATCTGGAATATGCAGATGAAACTACCTTGGCGACGGCTTTAAAAAATAGAAACCAAATATAATAGTTCTTTAAAAAAAGGAAGGAGGAAAATCATGATCCCGAGTTTAATCTTACTCTGGCTTATCATGGGAATACTTTTTTTAATAGGTGCCTTCTCTCCGCGCATTAAAAAATTAGCTAAGAGAATGCAAGTCTTTATCAGTGACAAATTAATATTTTTACTCAGCTTATTGCCGACTTACAGCAAAAATATATTAGCAAAAATAATCATTTGTCTCTGGTTGACGCTTTGGATATTAAAACAAAGATTCCTGGGATAAAAAAACCGACCCTTGAAAGAGAGCCGGTTTTTTGTAAACAAAAATTTTTAAGCAATTTTAGCAATCTTCACGGCCGTAAAAATCTGGCGATGGCCGATAGTCCGCTTATATCTGATTTTATTCTTATATTTGACCACGGTTACCTTTTTGCCCTTAGCGGTCTCCAAAACCTCGGCTTCAACCTTTTCTCCTAAAGAAGGCTGGCCTAAATCCAGCTTATCGCCTTCGGCAACCAAAAGAGTATCAAATTTGACCTTCTGACCCGGTTCAAGCTCTAATTTTTCCACCTTAAGAGTCTCCCCTTCCTTGACTTTATACTGCTTGCCGCCAGTTTTGATTATTGCAATTTTTGACATAATATTTTAGTCTTTATAGACTATCTAAATTATAAAAAAATCAGCACTTACCTGATTACTTATCAATAATACCAAATATTTGAAAAATGTCAATAAATAGACTAAGATTAGATTTAGAGACTAAAATTTTATTAAAATCACAAAAATATGCCTAAATTCTTGATTAGTGGTGGCCGACCCCTAAAGGGAGAAATAAGCGTTGAAGGGGCCAAAAACAATGCCCAGATCATGCTGCCGGTAGCCCTTTTATCTGACCAGGACATGACTATCAGTAACCTGCCAAACATCGATGGCGTCGATAAGTCTTTAGAGCTGCTTCAAGATTTAGGAGCCACAGTCAAACGCCAAGAAAAAGCTGTCACTATAAGCACTAAAAATGTCAAAAAGGTGGAACTGGATGCTAAGCTAGCCGATAAATTCAGAACCTCGGTCATGTTTGTCGGCCCGCTACTGGCACGCCTAGGAGAAGTGAAATTTCCCCATCCGGGCGGTTGTGTCATCGGAGCCGCCGGCCGACCGATTGATTTTTTCTTAGACTTCTTGACCAAAATGGGCGCCGAACTAGAAATGCAAGAAAAGTTCTATCACATCAAAGCTGAAAACCTGAGGGGTTGCGAATATTTCTTCCCCACCATCAGCGTCACTGGAACCCAGAGCTTGATCATGACTGCCTGTTTAGTCCCAGGTCGAACCGTTATCGGTAACGCCGCCATGGAGCCGGAAATAGAAGTCTTGGCGGAATACTTAAATGCCCAAGGCGCTAAGATCCAGGGCGCTGGCACGCCCACAATCATCATCGACGGAGTGGCAAGCATCCAGGCTGGCAATTATAATGTCATCCCTGATCGTCTAGAAGCGGGATCTTTCGCTCTGATGGCTGCCGCTACAAAATCAGAAATCCTGATTAAAAATTGTTGGCCTAAACACATCACTAGCCTTTTAACTATTTTTGAAAAAATCGGAGTTAAATATGAAAAGGGAGAAGATTGGCTAAAAATTCTAGCTAGTCAGGAGATAAAGCCTTATGATATCAAGACCCATGAATATCCAGGCTTCCCGACTGATTTGCAAGCGCCTTATGTAGTGCTGATGACGCAGGCTCAGGGCACTTCCTTGATCCAAGAAACTATTTATGACCGCCGCCTACTTTGGACGGACATGCTTTCCCAGATGGGAGCGAACATCACGATGTGCGATCCGCACCGCATCGTGATTAACGGTCCAAGCCGTTTATACGGAAAGAAACTAATCAGCCCGGATATCCGAGCCGGGATCGCCCTGGTAATTGCTGCTTTAATCGCTTCGGGAACGACCGAGATAGATAACATCTACCAGCTTGATCGGGGATATGAAAGATTAGATGAGCGCCTCCGCCAGCTGGGAGCGGATATAAAAAGGGTGGAATAATTATGACTCACAAAACCCGCCGCTGGCTTTATCGCTTCTTCATCCTGCTATTTATCATCCTGACAAGCTATACTTCCCTCTACGCCACCGGCTACCAACTTAATCTCCGAGGTCCTTGGCGCTTAAAGCGCTTAATCGTCAAAACCGGGACCCTAGCTATCAATTCCCAACCCAGCGGGGCTAGCATTTATATTAATGACAAAAAACAATCAGATTTCTCTTGGAAAAATTTCAATGGCAAAACCTTAGCTACGCCCGCTAAAATAAAAAGCTTGGCTCCGGGAGAATATGAAATCCGCCTGGAGAAAGATGGCTACTGGCCCTGGGAAAAACGTTTGAATATAAATGCCGAACAAACGACCTACGCTGAAGACATTAATCTCTTCAAGAAAGATTCGATTCTAAATATCTTGGAATGTGGCTGCCAAGAAATAGATTTAAACCCGAACCAGCGCTACCTGCTCTTGAAACAAGGGAAAAAAATCATCGATCTCCGGAATAACCGGGATTTTAAATTAGATATCAAAGAAGAAATAACTAGTTACCAATGGTTAAAAGACAGCGATCGGGTATTAATCAATAATCGCTTGTTCGACCTAAGCACTAATAGCTGGACGGATTACCAAGAAATTATCGGTCCGGAAATCAAGAACCTATTCTATGATGAAACCAGTAACCGTCTGTACTACCAATACAAAGATTCCTTGAATTACTTTGAAAATAACAAAAAAATCAGCCAGAACCTAATAGACAAAAAGGATTACTCAAGCTTTTATCTCAAGGATGACCGCCTATTCTTATTAAGAAAAAAAGGGCAAACCCAGGTACTAGAATCATACAACTTAAAAAGTCATGCCCTTAAAGAATTATCCTTACCCGCTGGTGGCAATTATAGCTTCCATCTCGGTGATTCCGCCTGGCTGGAAATATTCGAAGAGAAAAGCCGCTCCCTTTTCCTAGTCGATCCAGAATTTTTCATGTTGCCGCGAGAAGGCTTGAAAAATTTCCGGGGCGGCCTGTGGCTACAAGCTGACAAACTACTCTATCACACTGATTTTGAAATATATCTCTTCGATCTAAAACAGAACACTAAGACCTTAATGGATCGGGTCGGATATCCGATCAAGGACCTCGTCTGGCAAGCCAAAAATAACTATCTGATTTATGCGACGAGCGAAAGCATCAACAGCCTAGACTTAAGCAACCATAACAGCACCCGGCTGTTGGCGGCAGAAAATATTTCCTCAATCTTCTTGGATAGTAAAAATAATACTCTCTATTTCACGGCGACTATCAACCAGAAAAGCGGTCTATACAAGATGATTGTCCAATAAAAACCAAAACGATTACAAAAATACGCCCGATTGGGCGTATTTTTTATTGACTACTGCCATCTTATTTGAAATCTTTCTTATTCAAATCCCGGATGAGCTTTTTCAGATCGCGGCCGATTTCTTTATCTTTCAAACCCAGCTTGATTGAAGCCTTGAGATAATTAAATTTGTTGCCAGTGTCCAGCCACTCCCCCTCTATGTTCTTTCCATAGATTGGCCTTTTCCCTTCCAACATCAAATCGAAAGCGTCGGCCAAGCGAATTTCGCCTGACTTGCCAGAATCCATCTTGGCTAAGACTTTGATTACTTCCGGAGTAATGACATAGATACCAACGGCGGCTAGATTAGACGGGGCCTTATCTACCGGCGGCTTTTCCACGAAGCGCCTGATTTCGTAAACGCCGCCACCCAGGTTCAAGCCGTCGATGACGCCGAACTTATCAACTTCTTTCTTGCCAACCGCTGATAGGCCGACAACCGAATCGCCATATTTTTCATAAACATCCAAAACCTGCTTAACCGGAGAAATTTTTGCGTCATACAAGGTATCGCCGAACATGATCAAGACCGGTTCATCATCCCGCACTAAGTGGGCGGCGCATTTGATGGCGTGCCCATCCCCTAAGGGAATCGCTTGGCGGACATAGGAAAATTTAGCCAAGCTATCTATTTCTTTCACCTTCTCGAGCAGATCCAATTTGTTCTTCTCTACCAAAGTCTTTTCTAGCTCGAATGAATAATCAAAGTGATCCTCAATCGCCCTTTTCCCCCGGCCGGTCACGAAAATTATTTCCTCGATACCGGCAGCCACGGCTTGTTCCACCAGATATTGTATAACCGGCTTATCAACTACCGGCAGCATTTCTTTAGGCTGAGCCTTAGTGGCTGGCAAGAAACGGGTGCCGAAACCGGCGACGGGTAAAATTGCTTTTTTAATTTTCATAAAAATAAATTATTATATTTTGCTTTTAAGTCCCCATTTCAAAAAGTATTTCCACCAGGAAAGAATGTGGAGCCAGGCCAGACGACTCTTGAAGATTGCCTGGTACCAAGGAAGCTCCGCACTAGCCCGTTGATGATCATGAACAACGACCGCTTCTGGGTTATAAATGACTTTCAAGCCGCGACTTCTCACTTGACGGGCTAAATCAGTGTCTTCAAAATACATGAAATAACGTTCATCAAATCTCAGGTCTCTTTTAAACATCAGACAAGACCCCATCAACCAATCAACTTCGCTGATCAGATCGTGATTAAAATCAAGCATCATGAAAGAATCCCGGACCTGTCGAAAATAATCCCCCAAGAAAGTGCGGCGCAAGATCGGGATCCAAAAACCTGGAAAACGGGAACAAGAATATTGCAAAGAGCCGTCGGGATATACTAGTTTCGGACCGACTAAGCCGACTTCAGGGTGTTGCTTGATATAATTATACAATATTTTTAGAGAATCGGCTTTAACTAAAGTATCAGGATTCATGATGGCGACATATTCCCCTTGCGATTGGCTAATACCCAAGTTGTTTCCGCCACCCATACCCAGGTTGCGGGGACTTTTGATGACTTTTGCTAGCGCCTCTAAATCTCCCAGGTCGTCTCCGGAATTATTTTCTACAACAATAATTTCGGATTGGATGCCTGAAAAATCAGCCGCCCGCAAAGAGGCTAACAAACGCCGCAATTTATCCTGGCTTTTATAGTTCACAATTACGATCGATAGGTCCATACTAGATGATTAGTTTAACTAAACGCCAATACAGGCCCAATATCGGGTTGGCTATATAGCGCAGCAAAGGATTATTAATTTCTTGAAAATTAATCTGGCCGACGAAATCTTTAGCTATTTCTTTAAAGGGTACTACCTGGAATGATCTTATGTTCCGCCTCTCTTGAAAAATCAAACGATAGGTTCCCGGCCTGAGATAATAACGGTAAGCCTTGCTTAAATCTGGAAACCAGCCGCCGACCAAAGCATAAAAGATCATGCCAAGATTCATCAAGAAAAGAGGCAAGGACAATAAGATGATTAAAGCCCAAGGATAAAAAGAAAGTACAAAAAGGCAGCGATTCCTTTCCATATAATAAACCATCTTGATACTGCGCTTGAATTCATACTTATGATAAATGCGGGCAAGAGGCGCTAATACAATCTTATAACCGGCTAATCTAGCTTTTAATCCTAATTCCAAATCATCATGGTACATGTAGTACTCTTCATTATAGCCCTTGATCTTAGCGATCAATTCTTTCTTCATCATCAAAGCGCAGCCGCTGGCATAGCCCTTAATCTCTGGATAAGGAGCGGATTCCAAAAATTGCCTAAAAGCTTCTTCTCTCTGGCCATAGCCGCGGGTAAAGCCGAAGCCCAAAAAATGAACCAGGTTACCGATGCTATTTAAAAGCGAAGCGGACTTATCCTGATTTGCCTCATGGAGAAGAATCTTAGCCTGGACAATCCCTATCTGGGAATCGCTGCCCAAGGCGGTGGCCATCTCAAACAGGCAATCCGGATCCAACTCCGTATCCATGTTAAGGATTGTCACATAATCGCAAGCGTCAGCGAGCGCCATCTTAATGCCTAAATTATTGGCGGCAGCATAGTTGCCATCCGGCCGAGGAAAAATATTAATGTCAGGATAATTTTTTTTCAAAAAAGCTAAAGATTCCGGGCTAGAGGCGTTATCAACGATATAAACCCGATAAGAAAAATTTCCAAGCCTCTGTTTTTGCAGGCTGGCAAAACAAGCCTCTAAATACTTAGCGGCGTAATCTTTATAATTTATCAGGATGACTCCGATTAACTTAGACATGTAAAAAAGTAAATTTATTTAGCTAGGATCTTTTTGCCAACAGTGTATAGTTTGGCTAGAAAGCTTCCTAGAGGCCACAGACATGACAAGACCCGATATTGCCAAGCTGGCTCCCATTTCTGGAAATAGGCAAGCATAGAAGATTGAAAATATGATTGCGTCCGTCCAATCCCGATTTGCTTGAAGCTTTGCCCGACCAGATCAAGAGCGGTTGCCTCAGGATTATACCAAACCTCGCCCCCTAATTTATAAACCTGGCGGCAAAAATCAACCTCTTCAAACCAGACAAAATATCTTTCATCTAATAAAGGTTTGTCTTGGCCGCTGATTGCCTGATAAGCTAGACGATCGATTAAGAAAAAAGAACCGCGGATAGAAGCGACTTTAGACGCCTGAGAATAATCAAAATTTTTCTGCAGATATTTAGACAAGAGGCCTGGAAATAAGTGGGGTAGCTTCAAAATCACTAAAGCTTGATCCCAAAAAGTGGGAAAATTTCGAACTTGAGGTAAAACCTTCCCCTCCCTATCTAAGAGACGGGCGCCGGCTACCACTGCGGACTTTTTGTTAGCCATAAAATCCAGCATCTTCTCCAAAGTATCGGTTTGCAAGCGCATATCCGGATTGAGCAAGAGGATAAAGCGCCCCTGAGCTTGTCTGATAGCAATATTGTTGGCCTTAGCAAAACCGAGGTTGGAATCGTTAGCGATCAGTTTAACCCCTGGGAAAAACTCTTTAAGCATTTCCTGGCTGCCGTCCTCAGAAGCATTATCGACGACAAAAACCTCCCAAGAAAATTTAACTTGGGAAGCATATAAAGCTTTCAGGTTTTCCCGTAACTGCTCTTTAACATTCCAAGAGACGATGACGACTGATATATCCATATTACTGTAAAATCTTAACCAGCTTCAAAGCTTCGCCGGCACCAGCCAAGATCTTAATGTTAGACTTATCAACCTCGAATTCTTCGGCTAGGAAGCGGATCAATTCCAGGTTGGCCCGCCCGCGTTGGGGTGGGGCGGCGATGGCTATTTTCAAGGTGTCATCTACCATAAGCTGCTGAACCCCGGAAAATGGAGCCCGCGGACTGACTTTTATCCTTAAATATAGCTCTTTTTTTGCAGAGAGCTGTTGTTTAAACTTTTCTAGCATTTTATCGCTTTTTATGTCTATATCTTAGCATTTTCCGGCCAAAAATCAAGCAAAAACAACAAGATAAATGATTTTAGTCAATCTTTATTTTCTTTTAATAATATATTAAAATAAAGAAGCTTATCTAGGCTCTAAATATATAAAACATATGAGCGAAAACAACGGATATAAACGCCCATCTTGGGATGAATATTTCATCCAGATAATGAATATGGTTGGCAGCCGCGGTACCTGTGATCGGGGCCGTAGCGGCTGTGTCATCACCAAAGATAAACGATTGATTGCCTCTGGTTACGTCGGCTCCCCGATCGGCTGCCCTCACTGCGATGAAGAAGGGCATGAAATGCATACTGTCATCCATGAAGACGGTCATGAAAGCCGACATTGTATCCGGACCGCCCACGCCGAACAGAATGCTATCTGTGAGGCCGCTCGTATGGGCATCTCCCTGGAAGGCGCCACTTTGTATTGCAAGATGACTCCCTGCTATACCTGTGCCAAGATGATAATCAATGCCGGCATCAAGCGGGTCGTCGCTGAACAAGACTATCATGCCGGAAATCGCAGTAAAGAAATATTTAAAGAGGCTGGCGTTGTCTATGAACTGCTCAATAGCACCGTCACTAAATATGAAGACCAATAAAAACTAAAACTATGGCGAACATTTTCATTTACGACGAATTCAATCCCGAAGATAGCGCGATGATGCAAGCGCTCTATTCCCGTAGCCCTAAAAGCGTAACCGAGCATGTCGAGAAAGTAAAAAGCAGTGGCTCAGGCAAATTCATGGAAACCTTCTACGTCGGCTATGGCCACGCCTCGATTGCCGATTGCGGTAGTACAACCATGTTCATCGAGGGCGTCAGCATGCTAGCTGATAAAGCTATCCAGGATTGGCAACTATACAGCGGCCAAGAAACCAGCACGCGTTATATAGATATGTCCAAACAAGCGATCATCGACCCTATCGCTAGCCCGGAATCAGCGGCCATTTTAAAAAACTGGATGGACTTTTATATCAGCAATCAAGAAAAAATACAAGCCTATTTACAAACTAAATATCCGAAAAAAGCTGATGAAGATGAAGCGGTTTATCTAAAAGCTATCAAAGCCCGCGGCTTCGACATCATGCGCGGCTTCCTGCCAGCCGGGATTACTACCCAGCTTAGTTGGCACACGAATCTTCGCCAGGCCTGGGACAAGTTAGCCCTGCTCTTGCACCACCCCCTGGAAGAAGTCCGGACGATTGCTCAAGAAATCTATCGTCAGCTAAAAGAGAAATACCCGCACAGCTTCTCTCACCCTTATAACGAAGACCAGGAAAAATATCGGGAAAACATGATGGCCAAATATAATTACTATCACTCAACTAATGCGACTGATTTCGCTTTCTTGACCACGATTAAAAATGAAGAGATCAGCGACTACCAAGATGCCTTTGACTCCCGTCCGCCAAAAACCAGCCTGCCTAATTTCTTAAATGACCTTGGTACTTGCACTTTTAAATTCTTGCTTGACTTCGGCTCTTTCCGAGACATCCAAAGACATCGCAGCGGCATCTGCCGCATGCCCCTTCTTAGCACCGAGCTCGGTTTCAACCCCTGGTATTTAGAGCAATTACCTGAAAATTTAAAGCTAGAGGCAGAAAAACTAATTGCTACCCAAAAAGAAGCTATCGCTAAATTGGACGCCAGTCCAGAAATCAAGCAATATTACATCGGCATGGGCTTCAACGTCTTCTGTCGTAATACCTACCCCCTGGCGGCAACAGCTTATGTCGTCGAACTTAGGTCGGGCAAGGCTGTCCATCCGACCTTACGCCGCGTCGCGCATAAGATGGCGGCGGCGATTAGCAGCTCCCTGCCTAATTTCAAATTGTACTGCGATTTAGATCTGGATGACTGGGACATCCGTCGCGGCCTAGCGGATATCGTTAAAAAATAATTATGTCCAAAATCATCCTCGGCTTCGCCGGCCCTCTGGCTAGTGGTAAAGAAGTCGCTAAAAAATATTTAGAGACCGAACATCAGGCTAGCGTCCATCGCTTCTCTGCGATGCTTCGCGATATCTTAAACCGTCTCTACTTACCGATTAGCCGGGAGAACATGCAAAACTTATCTTTTGATTTACGCCAACGCTTCGGCGAAGACACCTTGGCCCGCGTCATCGCTGAAGACGTAAAAAATGACCCCCATGGCATAATCGTCATCGACGGTGTCAGACGCCTGGATGATATCGCCAGCCTAAAAGATGTCCCCGGCTTCTCTCTGATCAGTATCGATGCCGATCCTAAAATCCGCTACGAACGGATGAAATGCCGTAATGAAAATAAAGGCGATGCCGATAAAAGCTATGATGATTTTTTGGCGGACGGCCAACGTGAAGCTGAACTGCAGATACCCGAAGTGATGGCCACCGCTAAATTCCATATTGATAACAACGGCGACCTGCCAAATCTATACCAGCAGATAGAAACGATATTGGACGCCTTAGGTAAACAATAAATTTATTTAATAAGGAGGAGCGCGATTTTAAAACGCTTCTTTTATTATCTTAAAAATATGATCACTCGCTCAGGGAAATTCATCGTCATTGACGGCACGGATGGCTCCGGCAAAACCACCCAACTCAACCTCTTGGCTACAAAACTGAAAGATGAAGGCTACGGCGTAGCCATCGCTGATTTCCCTCAATACAATACCAAATCAGCTGGGATGGTCGAAGAATATTTATCTGGAAAATACGGCGGCGCCGGCGAGGTTGATCCCTATCAAGCCTCCATCTTCTACGCGGTCGACCGCTATGATGCTAGCTTTAAAATCAAAGAGTGGCTAAAGGAAGGAAAAATAGTCTTAGCTAACCGCTATGTCAGCTCCAACCTTGGGCACCAAGGTGGCAAATTTGACAACCCTTTAGAAAGGAAGATTTTCTTTAACTGGCTATATGATCTGGAATACCGCCTATTTTCCGTCCCTAAACCCGATTTATCCCTAATCCTTCACGTCGAAGCTGATATCGCCCAACAGCTAGCCGCTAAAAGACAGCGGGAAGACTGGACGGGAAAAACCAAAGACATACATGAGAACGATCTCAACCATCTCAAAAGAGCGGAACAGGTGTATCTAGAAATCGCTCGAACTTTCCCCGACTTTAAACTGATAAAATGTACGAACCAGGGAAAAATATTACCGCCAGAAGAAATAAACTATTTAATCTGGATATACATTAAGAGGATTATAAACATCGGAGAACCAGCCAAGACTAAAGGTTTGCAGGCAATTTCTGACATCATCACCAAGAACCACCGCCTAAGTGAAAAATTTCCTGAGTTGAGCGCTCAGTCCTATCGCGCTCCGGAAAACGAAGATATCAAAATAAAAAAACTCAACGATTGGCTGAATCCTGCCTCAGAAACAGAAGCACCGATAGAGATAAGCCTAAAGGCTGAAGAAAAAACAGAAAAAACCGAGGTAAAAGCTCATAAGAGAAGTTGCAAAATTAGGGTGCAAAAAATACACCCCAGTGCCCAGCTTCCCAGCAAAGAGCATCATCGCAATGCTGGCTTCGACCTTTATTCGCATGATTATTATTCAATTCCTCCATATCAGCAGGCCCTGATTTCCACCGGCTTGAAGATAAAGATACCCCATGGCCATGTCGGCCTCATCTGGGATAAGAGTGGCCTGGCGAACTTCGGTTTCAAGGTCATGGGCGGCGTCATCGATGCTAACTACCGGGAAGAAATCCGAGTGATATTTAAAAACCTGAGTGAAGATATATATCATATCGTCCCTGGGCAGAAGATTGCCCAGCTCTTAGTCCAGCCGATTGCTGATCCGGAAATGAGTGAAGACCTATAAAAACTTTACTTTTCCGGCTAGATATAGGAAAATAAAGGGGTAAGCTAAAAAATAATCATAAAAATTATGTGGCCATTTTCTCGAACCGCACCTGAAGCCGAAATGTATCCTTTCCCGAAAAACAATATTTTAAACACCGAGAACAAAGAACAAGACTTAAGCCAGGAAGAGCAAGAAATATACCAAGGATTAATCACCCGGCTAAAGACAAAAAATCTGCCTGACGATCAACAGGAAATTAGCCCGGAAGATAAAGAAAAGATAGATATGGGCGGACATGCCATCACCTATCAAACAGATGGAATCAGCCTGGGAATACCTAGTATCCACTTGGCTTATGCTTTTCATGAAATCGACCAAGCTTTCCCTGAAAAGCCCTGGCAATGGAAAAGAGATTTGGCTGGCAAATTAGCTAGCTTGCTAAAAACTAAACACCGACAAAACTAATGGACTATGATGTCATAATCGGCTTGGAGATACACGCCGAGTTAAAAACTAAATCAAAGATGTTCTGCGCCTGCGATAATGATTCGCTTGGCAAAGAAGCTAACTCTTGCGTCTGTCCGGTGTGCCTTGGACATCCCGGCACCTTACCCGTGCCTAACAAGGCGGCCATCGAGTGGACGATCATGACTGGCTTGGCTTTGAATTGCCAAATTAACCGTATTTCTAAATTCGATAGGAAGAACTATTTCTACCCTGACCTACCTAAAGGCTATCAAATTTCCCAATATGATCTCCCCCTAGCCTATAACGGCTATTTAGAGATAGATGGCGATAAAATTGAAATTACCCGCATACACCTAGAAGAGGACACTGGCAAATCAATGCATAATCGCGACCATACCCTATTAGACTTCAACCGGGCCGGTACGCCACTAATGGAACTGGTTACTGAACCAGTGATGAAAAATGCCGCCCAAGCAAAAAGCTTTTGCCAATCATATCAGCAAATATTGAGATATCTCGGAGTTGCTAACGCCAACATGGAAAAGGGCGAACTGCGCTGTGAAGCCAATGTCAGTCTGCAGAAACCTGGGGGATGGGAATACAGGGATGGACAAATTTTAGCAATCGGAAAAAACAAGCTTAACCCTAAAGTCGAAGTAAAGAATATAAACTCTTTCCGCGCCCTCGAGAAGGCTATCAATTTTGAAATTGTCAGACAGTCGGAAGCTCTAAAAAACCACAAGATAATTATTGCTGAAACCAGGGGCTGGGATGATAACAAAAACATGACGGTCAGCCAGAGGATTAAAGAAACTTCAGCTGACTATCGCTATTTCCCTGAGCCAGATATCCCGCTTCTCAAGATTTCCGACACCGAAATAGAAAAATTACAAGCTGATCTACCAGAATTGCCCATCGCCAAGAAAAAACGTTTCCTTTCTGAATACGGACTTGATCCTAAGATGGTCGAGGTTCTGATAACGGATAAGAAAATAGCCGCCTGGACTGAAGAGGTAATTTCTGAACTCAAGGCCTGGACAGAGACTAGGGGGGATGATATCGCCGGACAAGACAAGCGCTTAGCCCGTCTGGCCGCTAATTGGATTAGCGGAGAAATCCTAAAAATCCTGAACGCTCAAGAAGAAAGCGATATTAGGAAACTAAAAATCACTCCGGAAGACATGGCTGAGTTGATTTGCCTAATCTATGAAGGTCGCATCAATTCTTCAACCGGCCAGAAGGTCTTATCCATAATGGCGGAAAGCGGACGCGACCCAGAAGAAATAGTTAAAGAACAAGGTCTAGAACAGAGTCATGACCAGGATGAGATAAAAAATGCCGCCACTAAAGTAATCGCCAATTATCCCGACCAGGTCAATGAATATCTAAAAGGTAAAACTAATATTATCCAATTCCTTATCGGCAAAGTAATGGCTGAGACCCAGGGTCGAGCCAATCCCCAAATTGCCAAAGAAGCTTTAGAACATTTTTTAAATAAACCACCAAAACTCTAAACCATGGACAGAAAAGCTGAAGACTATGTTGAATTTATGGCTGGCTCTAAGAGCAGTAACCCACTAAGAAAAACCGGTGAGCAAATACTGCCACCGGATACCGAAGAAACCAACCGGGATGACAAAGAAAATAACGATGAAATCCCCGGCGAAGAAGACCGCTAAAGAAAAAAAGCTATTCACTGAGAATAGCTTCTTTTAAAGCTGGTCTTCACGCCCCCTTAATTATCTTCTCTGCCTGAGCGGCATCTTTAAACCATTTTATCTTTCTTCCTTGCCTTTCCCAACGTTTGAACCAAGTTAATTGCCTCTTAGCAAATTGACGGATGGCAATGTTAAGATCGACAAACATCTTATCATAATCTATTTTCTTTTGCAGATAATGAGCAAGGAACTTATATTCTAGGCCAAAACTTTCAAGCCGCTGCCAAGAGACTCCTTGTTTATGTAATTTCTTCACTTCCTCAATTAAGCCTTCTTTTTCTAAGCGCTCTTGCAAGCGCTTTTCTATCTTCTGGCGCAGTATTTCCCGGCCAGGATTTAAACCAATTAATTCAAAGCTATAGCGGGATTCTTTCTTTTGATTGTTGACATGCCCTTGTTCCACAATTTCTAAGTAACGAGCCAAACGCCTGGTATTATGGCGATCGCTGTCATTTATCTTCTTGGCGAAAGCGGGATTTAGGCGATCAATTTCATTAAATAATTCTAAAGCGTTTAAACGTTCGCGCCTGGTCCTTTCCTTGTGATCTGAACCGAATGTCCCTAAATCATAATTATCTACAACGGCCTGGAGATATAGGCCGGAGCCGCCCACTAAAATCGGGAGCTTATTCTTTTGTAAAATCTTATCAATCGCTTTAAAAGCTAATTTTTGAAACTTAGCTAAATCAAAACTCTGGTTAGGCTTAACAATATCGATTAGGTGATAGGGGATCTTTTTCTTGCCAACTTTGTATTCCCCTAAATCCTTGCCCGTGCCAACATCCATGCCTTTATACACTTGCCGGCTATCAGCGCTTATAATCTCGCCATTAAATTTAGACGCTAGAGCCACGGCTAACTTGGTCTTGCCGCTAGCTGTCGGCCCAAGGATAACTAAAACTAAGGGATGAGGCTCGCTATTAGATTTTACTTCGGGTGACATATGTAATTTGAAATTAAACGTTATTTATTATATAATTAAGTTAACTGGACTAAACTTAGCCAGCCGACGCTGTTCTTTTTTATTCACCAAACCAAATTCCACCCAATGAAAAAGTTAATACAAAGCGACAATTAGCCGGTTGAAAAAAGGTGAGACGATTCGCTTCTTCAATTAAATCCTGAAGCTGTAATCTTAATTGAATGAGCGGTGTTTTAAGAAATGAAGAGGGGTTGCGTTAGAACTTACAAAAAGTTTTAACCAGCTCCTTTTTTATTTAACCACTTCCCCGGTTAAGCCGAAATCCCTGACCCCGGTAATCTTCGCTTTCACAAACTCGCCAATCTTCACCTTCTTATCAACTAGAGATACCGTCTTGGAACTTGAGCTAAGACCAAAATATTTACCCTTACGATTCTGACTCTCAACCAATATAACAATCTCTTTCCCTAAAAGTTTTTTATTATTTTCCAAGGCGCTCTTTTTTAAAACCTTTTCCAAAATCTCTTCTCGCTTTTTTTTCTCCTCAAGGCTGACATTATCCTTTAATTTAGCAGCCGCCGTCCCGAAACGCGGACTATAGCGGGCGATAAAGGCTTGGTCGAAATTTAACTGCTTGAATAACTTAAGAGAGTTATTAAATTGCGCCTTTGTTTCTCCCGGAAACCCCACAATCACGTCAGTGCTAATGGCAATGCCCGGTTTAGCTTGCCTGATCTTAGCGACTAAGTCCACATACTGTTTGGCACTATATTTCCGGTTCATAGCTTTAAGGATCCGGTCATCGCCTGATTGGACGGCTAAATGCAAATGATGGCAAATCTTGTCACTTTGGCTCATAACCCTAATCAGCTTACCGCTCAAATCCTTGGGATGGCTAGAAGAGAATCTTAGCCAGAAATCACCAGGGATATCAGCTAAAGACCGCAACAAATCAGCAAAATCAAATTTCTTTTTAGCTCTTAGGGAGTGGTAGCTGTTAACATTCTGGGCAATCAAAGTGATCTCCTTGTAACCCTTCCTCACCAAGGCCTTAACTTCCTTGATAATATCTGCGGCGCCGCGATAGACTTCCCGGCCACGGGCATAAGGCACCACGCAATATGAACAGAAATTATTACAACCATTACCGATAGGCACGAAAGCCTTAAAGTAGCTGGCATGTTTCGGCAAGATCGCTAGATATTTTTCGCCGCTCAATTCTCTCAAATCATCTAATTTTAATAAGCGTTCGCTATTTTTCAGGAGAGATAAAAGATGGGGCGTTTCATTTATCGGAAAAAACAGATCGACCTTCGCTTGTAAGCGCTTTTTCACATCTGCTCTCTTGCTTAAGCAGCCAGTAATCGCTATCTGGGCGCTAGGGTTGAATCTCTTGATCTGGTTAACCAGGCCATATGCCCGATCTTCAGCCGACTGCCTGACGCCGCAAGTATTAATGATTACAATATCGGCCAATTTAAAATCAGCGACCGCTTGATATTTTTTCTTTTCCAAATAAGCGGCCAGTCGCTCGCTGTCCGCCTTATTCATCTGACAACCAATCGTAATTATATTATATTTCATATTAAGGACGTGTTTTAGGCGCCTCTATGGGCGCTACGAAATTTAAACGATATAAAGAAAAATCCTGATCAATCTTCTTAACCAAGCTGATATTAAGATCGGCTTTGGGTAGCTTGCTGCTGTTTAGATAATCTAGATCCTTGGGCGGAAAAGAAAAATTATAGTAATAGACCGGCACTTTCCGAGCCAACTGTCCATAATAATAATTCATATTATCGTCGTTTAACAAGCCGACCAGAACCCGGCGCTCGGGAAACAAGAACTTGTCATGATACTGGGTGATAATAACGGCGCTCGGCTCGGTTAATTCGACGACTTTAGCGCTAGAAACCTTGGCACTATAATTACTATCAGCCAAATAAAATAAGCCCTCTTCTGAACCAAAACTGACAAATAATAAAGAGCTAGTCATGATTGCTAAAACGCCGCAGGCTTGCAAGGCGTTGCTCCAAAAAATCGGCAGACGATACAAATGATAGCGCTCTGACTTTCCCGCTTCTAAAACCAGCTGACTGATACGGACGATGAATAGAGAGGCCAAAGGCAAGAAAAAGAGATAAATCGGCAACCAGTAGCGGGTATAGGAATTACCGATAGTGAAACTTTTAGGATCAGGATTATCATTGAACTGCCAACTACCGTAATAGAAAATCAGGATAACGCTTGTTAGGATCAGACTAAGGATGTAAACCAAATAACGGCGCTTGAAACGGACCAGACTGTCGCCGAATAAAAACATCGCACCCCAAAAACCGGCTAAAAGCAGCCAGGGGAACATCAAGGCAAAATAATAATAGAACATCTTTAAGGACAAGCGCAAGTTAAAACCGAAATAAAAGACATTATGGCTCAAAGAGTTAAAAAAACCACTAATGGCTCCGGCGCCCGATGATAAACTCCCGGTCACCAGGCTCTGGCCCGCCCGGGAAATATCAGCCAAAGACTGATTCATGGCACCATAACCACCATAGACCGGTGAACCGTATAAGATTTGGTTATAATAGAAGCCGGGCAAGAGCGCTAGAGCCGTACCGACCAGAAATATCAATGGTTTCAAAATGCCAGCACGCCTAATATTAAAAATCCAGATAATGAAAAGCAGGGGTCCAAGCCAAAGCAGTTCCGAGGCTCTGGTCAGGGCTGCTAGTCCGAAAAAAATCCCAGCCAAAAAAGACCAAAGCCAGCCCAAACTAATATTCTTGCTTAAGGAGAAACGCCAGAAAGAACGCTTTTCATAACAATATTTTTTTTCTAGAAAAAAGGATAAGAAGTAGAAAGAAATAATGACAAAAACGACAAACAGTACATTATGGAATAAGCTGCGCACACTATAATAGATATACACCGGAAAACTAGCCAAGAGGAAGGCGGCAATCAAGCCGACCCTTTCCGAAAATAGACGCTTGATAAGCAGATAGAAAAAGAATATCCCAAAAGAAGCAAAGATCGGGGTTAAGAATGGAATTATCCAATCCCCCAGCCAAGCGCCCAGCTGGCCAAAAATCAGAATTATACCCAGGAAACTAACCGGCTTGAGCCAAGCTAAATCGCTCCGGAAGCTACGTGGATGGACTAAATCATAGGCCCGAAGATTTAAAGGCTCAAAAACCGACAACTGGCCGCTAGCACTAAAATTCTTAGCGAAAAAATAATTAGCAGTTTCGTCTGGAGAATTCCACTTAATCTGACCGGCACTTAGCTGTTGATAGTTATAATAAGAAGTCGCCAAACAAAAAAAGACGGCTACCACTAGGACGATGACGGTACTCCAAGAAAAATGATGGCCGAACTTAGATAATTTGTCTTTGAAACCGGGCATAAAAATTAAGGCTTTTTTTCAGCTTTCTCGTCTTAAATTTAGCAAAAATTACCACTTTTAGCAAGAATTTGCTATGATAATAAGAGCTTTTATGCCAAGAAAAAAAATCACAAATTTCCTTAATTTAGAAAGTTTCGGCCTATTACTGAGCCTGATAGCTATTTTTGGAGCCGGCATTTATTACTTCTACGCCCTAAATCGCTTCGGCCTAGTAATCACACTAGCCTTGAGTGTGTCGGCTTGGCTTTTTATAATGAAACGGCTATTCAGGGACAAACCAGAAAAAACAAAGGAGGAGGATAAGCCAGAAAAAAATCTTCTAAACCTGATATTACTAGCCACCTACACCCTTATCTATCTAGCCCTTTTTTATATCTTGTGGTCCAAACAAAGCGACCGCCCCTTGATTTCACCTTGGGAAATAGTGCCGGGTTATTTTTGGCCACTCTTTATTCTGCTCAATCTAACGCTTATCTTCATCCTTAGCCGGAGATATATAAGGACCAACGTGAAATTGGTTTGCCTGACATTTCACTACCTAATCAATTTCTCCGTGGCTTTGCTAATCTATAAAATAAACTACGGCTTTGACCCTTTCATTCATCAAGCTACTTTGGAACTGATTGCCAAAAACGGCAGCGTCGATCCGAAGCCGCTATACTATCTGGGGGAGTACAGCCTCATAATCAGCCTGCATAAAATCTTCGGTTTCTCCATCTACTGGCTTAATCGCCTCCTAGTGCCATTTATAGCCGCCATCTTCCTGCCCGCCGCCTTGTCTAAATTCCTCACGAGCTTCAAGGGTGATGCTAAATCTAATAATACAATTCTCTTGGCAATACTAGGATTACTAGCCCTACCATTTTCTATCTTCATTATTAGCACTCCCCAAAATCTAGCCTATATATTCTTAATCCTTAGCCTCTTAGCCTCTTTTGATCAGAAAAAAAATTTAACAGTAAGTACCATTTTTAGCTTAGCCGCCTGTGCTGTCCATCCTCTAGCCGGCCTGGCTGGTTTAGGCTGGCTAGCCTTTCTGGCTTTTGATAAATACCGAAACCTAGTGCCAAACAACAGGCGAAAACTTATTATCAGAATAATTTTCAGCCTTTTCTGCCTATCCTGGCCGATAGCTTTCTATGCGAGCACCGGTGGCGGCTTTAAATTAAACGCCTGGTCCGATATAATCAGCCAATTATGGCTGCCTAGTTCCTTCTTCCCTAACCAGGAAAATATCTTCCTTAATTTTTCTTACTTCATCTATTTTAACTATCCGGGTTTGATTGCAATCTTAGTCGCACTCGGACTTTATAATTACTATAAAACGCGGCCAACAGATTCCCGTTTTGCCTATTTAAATTTAGCCTCGCTTGGGATCGCAATCGCTTGGGTTCTTAGCAATCTGTTATCTTTCAATAGCTTGATAGATTATGAACAGAATAATTATGCACGGCGGCTCTTGGTCATCCTGGTCATTTTTCAACTGCCCTTCCTTCTCTGGCTAATAGAGTCCTTTATGACTAAAGTCCTTAAAGCCAAGCCATTGGAAAAAATCATCTGGTCGCTTCTTCTTGCCTTATTGCTCAGCGTCTCTCTGTATACTTCCTACCCCAGGCGGGATAATTACCTTAATTCTCGGGGCTACGCTGTTAGCCGGGCCGATATCGAAGCCGTCAACTTCATAGATAAAAACAGCCAAGGGGATTATGTGGTCCTAGCTAACCAGCAAACTAGCGCGGCGGCTTTGAAAGAACTGGGTTTCGATCATTATTATCCTAGTCCATCAGGCCCGATCTATTTCTACCCGATACCGACCGGCGGACCTTTATACCAATTCTATCTTGATATGGTATACAAAAAACCCGACCGGGCCAGTGTGCTTAAAGCTATGGACTTAGTCGGGGTCGACGAAGCTTATTTTGTCATTAATAAATATTGGAAAGATAGTCGCCGGATCATCGAAAACGCCAAACTAGAGGCTGATAGTTTTGAATCGATAAATAAAGGAGAAATCTATGTTTTCCGCTATAAGCGCTAATTACTGCGGACGGCTTTCTTGATAGTCGAAGACCGGACCGACCGACATAACCAGACGGCCATCCTGTTCGCTGACTAATAACATGAATTTGAGGCGGCTCAAATCTTCACGCATAGAACGCCTTTCCGCTAGATTAAAATTCAAAGTCAACTGCTTATTACCTAACTGCTCAGTCTTATAAGATTGGATAAAATTAAGGATAGTCTGTTTATCTTCCGGGCTCAAGCTGGTGGCACTGAGCTCTTTTTTTATAATCCCGCGCAAATCTTGGAGTTGGCTAAGCAGAACCCTGAGATTCAGATTAACGATATTGGCCTCTTCGCTCAGATTTAAAGCTTGAAACATTCCCTGAAGCATCTCGGCTTGAGCGATAAGTTCATCCAGTTGTCCTAGATTAGGTTCCACGTAAACATTATTCATGATTGAAGCTGAGGTCTTCAGGCCGCCGCTAGTCCCCGGCGATTGCAAGCTCAGTTTATCCAAAGGTAATTGTAGGTTGATCCAGGTAGCCACGGCGCCATTTAGGTAGCGGCTTTGCCAGAGCTGGGAAGCAGCCTGGGCAGGCGGATAACGGAAATTATTTTCCAATCCGGTTTTTAAATAAGCTAAAGTCGACCAATAGTTATTAGCATGCCAGATTTGCCCCTGATCTATCTTATCGCGCATGACCGCTATGTTAGCGTCATAATTAGCATAACTGATATTATTCTGCCAATATTGATTACCGGCTAAAGGCGGATAAATCAAGGAGATGGCATCCAGAGCAATGCCATAGCAACGCTGGTAAGCATTGCCTTGGCGGCAAGCCGTAATCGCTCCGCGAGCATTACCGCCGATATAATCGCCGGCGGCAGGACGGGTCAAATTCTTAAAAATATAATCATTGGGCCAATAAAAATCAGCGATGATTTTTAAACCTAAGTCGGGTTTAGTATCAGCTTCATTACCATTAAAACCGCCGGCGATCTCTATAAAACTTCTATTTAGGAGATCCTGGCGCAATTTGTCTAGATTATCTTCGGCCTCATTATTACTAGCGGAAAATAAATCAACCGGATTGTAGTCAGCGCCAAAAAGAGCGACCAAGCGATCATGGTAGAGAACATAGCTAAAATCATCGCGCAAACCCTTAAAGAAAGACATGATCTTATAGATCCTGGCCCAACGCTGTTTTAACTGAGGATCGGCGGCAAAATCTTTGGCCAAGAAAGAGGCCGCGGTCAGATTAATCCGCCAATCGTCCTTATCCAATAGGCAGTCAGGGCAGACTTCGCTCTTATAATTCAAGGGCCAAACTGAATTAAGCCAACGCAGAGAGAGGTAGAAGTTATTAAGGCGGGCATTACTGCGATATTCGGCCGGGACGGCAAAGCTGGTATAGTTCTTAGGATAAGACATGACCGGCGACTTAGCCGCTTTTTCTTTTGCCTCCCTGATCAGGCCTAATTCCCGGCTGACATCGGCTTGCAGGTATGCCGGCAAGGGAAAATTAAAATATTCTACTTCGCGGGAATTAAACTTATCAACCAAAACTAAATCTTTATTGGAATTTATCTGGGCCGCCGTCGGTTTTAAGAGCTCTAAAGCAACGGCTAAATAAGCTAACTCTAAGCGCTCAGCTTCCAAGACTGGATCATTTGAACCATTCGCCTGAGCGGCGTGATCTTCGTAGCGCTTTTTAGCTACCATATACAAATCTTTGTTTATATTCCAAAGATTCTCATAAAAGACATTCTCTTCTATATCCTTAAAGATCTGCTTCAGGTTGTTTTGATAATGATAGGTGATAAAATCATTCGTAACCAAGATCGGAACTTTTTGCTCAGCTAATTTTTTATACAAACCGTAGAAATCCTTAATATCTTTATCCCAAGGATTAGTAATGAACGCCAAACCGTCCTGGTTAAGATTAGCTAAGACTGGGTCTAGGTTAAACTGCCGAGAAACTTCGTAATAATTAGCGACCTCCGTCTTAGAATTTATCGGCAAACTATAAGCCGGCGGGTCGTAATTATAATCATCGGACGGAGCTTTATAAAAATCATTGAAGCTAAGATATTCAATCTTCACCTTCTCCTCGAAATTAGAACTCGAGCTGGTCGCAGCGTTATCTTCATTGGGCAGGCTGTTAGCTAGGCGTGGCAAATCACTGGCTAGTTCCGGGGCAGAGGGAGCGGGGTGACGCCAATTAAGATAAACTCCCTTCAGCCAATTAAAGCTAGGCCAAAGGACGCTTATAACTAAAAGCGGGATAGCCACAGCCAAAACTACCGGCTTCCAAGGGAATGGCCGACGCGGTTTACGGCCCAGATTGCGATTCAAAACGGTCTTTTCATTAAGCTTGAATTCAGGCTTAACGGAATCGAACATATATTTATTTTAGATATTTCAATTTATTAGCGACATGTTCCTCGAAGCTACGGGAGAAGATGACCTGGCGACTATCACTTGGAGTCAGGAAATAATTATAATCGGAATCAATGGGATAGACTGCCGCTTCTAGAGCTAAGAGCCCGGGGTTGCAAATCGGAGTAGGTGGCAAACCGGGGTATTTATAAGTGTTATAGGGGGTATTAACTTCTAATTGGGCGCCGCTGTGCCGGCTATTCTTGTCGCCGAACCAATAAGACAGGGTGGCGTCAGACTGCAGGGCTTGGCCGATCTTTAGGCGATGCCAGAAAATGCCGGAGATTAGGCGCGCCTCGCGGTTCTCCTTGTCATTAGAATCAAAGGGCGCTTCTTTTTCTAAAATTGAAGCCATGATAACAACTTGATACAGGCTACGACCCTGATTAGCGATTTCCTTCCTCATCTCCGGACTTAACTTTTTTCCGAAATTATCCAACATCTTGAATATCGCCTCTTCGGCCGTGGAGGAGGCGTGGACACGATAAGTATCAGGAAAAAGAAAGCCCTCTAAACTATAATACTTCGGCTTATCTTTTAAAAAATCATAACGATCGGAATAATCCTTGGGCCAATCAGCTAATTTTTCCTGGCGATAATCATACTTAGGGGAGCCGGTTAAGCTTAGAAGCTCGTCGCTTGGCCACAAACCCTCACGTTCGAAATACTGGCTGATTTCACGAATATTCCAACCCTCGAGAACCTTAATGGTCTTTTCCTCTTGATAAACAATTTTGTTTTCTAAGTCACGATGCGTAACTTTTTCAATCACCTTGCGCCATGAAACTGGTAATTTCTTCTCATTGGGGATGACAAAAGTATGATAAATCAACTTAAGATTAAACAGACAAACCACTATACCAGTCAAAAAAATAATCCAGCCGCTCAGGATGAGATAACGGGTCAACTTTTTCATAACTACTTCTTCTTAGTTTTTAATTCTGCGGCTCGAGCAATCAAATGCGAGCTAGCTCTAATTTTCCGACCTAAACCATCGACCATCCTAATCCCTAATTTCTTGCAAACCTCGTATTCTGGCACATCATTAATATTGTGACGGTCACCGCCGTTAGCAAAAATATCTGGCTTCAGCTTAGCTAGAGACTTAATAACCGTCTTGTCCTTATCGGTCGATAAAAATACTTGGTCGACATCACGCAAAGCTGCTACAATCGCCAAACGATCCTTTTCCGGCATAAAAGGCACGCTACCCTTCAAGGCCACCTGCTTATCATTATTTACGATCGCCACTAATTTATCCCCCAACTTCTTAGCCTTACTGATCATCTCTAGATGACCGACGTGTAGGGGATTAAAATAGCCAGAAACGGCTACTAAGACTGGCTTTTTAGAGCTAGCCGCTTTAGTTTTACAGCTCTTCCGAACTGGCGGACAACAACAATTATGAGACATAATAAAAAATAAAAAAGTTTATCTTTAATAGTTATATTATAGCAGATAAATAAGGTGCTTCCAAATAGTAATTTAATCGGAATATAACCAATAAATATCTAATAAACGCTTTCTCAAATTAAAGGTCTGGCCACTACTTAAAAGCCCTAAATAAGAAGCTAAGTTCGCCGGCTCTGAACGACAAGACATCTTTCTTAACATCCGCCGCCTAGTCTTGGTTCTTAAAATATAGTAATCGGGAAAATATATATGCCCAAGAAAATCAACACCACTAGCTAAAGTTTTTAGATGCAATTTGGTTGGATGGAGTTCTAGTTTCAATCTTTCTCGCAAAAAACCTTCTAACAAGGTCAGCTTGTCTGACAGATAATCACAATTGTCAGATAATATGGCAAAATCATCGGCATAACGAAAATAATATTTTACCTTCAAATCATTTTTTACAAATTGATCAAATTCATTCAGGTAGATATTAACGAATAATTGTGAGGTAAGATTACCCAAGGGCAAACCTTTACCGGGCTGGCAAGAAAAACTCCTAATAATATTTTCTAAAAGGCTCATAATCCTCTCATCATCAATATATCTCCTTAAAATGACTATCAAAATTTCTTGATCAATACTATCAAAAAATCTCTTGATATCCGCCTGCAAAACCCAGACTGTTCTAGTTTTATTTAAACTAACTTTTCCACTAGCGCGACGAAATGCCAGCCCGGCTCGATGCGTCCCCTTGCCTAGCTGACAGGAATAAGAATGGGCAATAAAAAGCTGACTAAAAAACGGGTAAAGTTGGCGACAAACGGCATGATGGACGAGACGATCACGGACGCTGGCTTTATGAATATGTCTTAATTTAGGATCGCTGACATAAAAATCTTGATATCCTCCGTGTTGATACGAACCATTGGCAAGCTCAACCTGAAGTTGTAAAATATTATCGCCCAGATGTAAGGAAAATTTTATCACATCTTTTTTATTTTTCTTACCAATAATAAATTCGCGCCAAGCCGCTAACAAATTTTCGCCATTACTTATCTCTGAAAATTTAATTAATGATTTTTTACTCATGTAAAATATGCTAATATTACCCCCCCCCGATAAAAATTTTTCAATTCTCACAAAATTAAATGGAGCCTATCTTTTTTGGCAAGTTTCTTTCTTGCAAATGTCACGTTTGCATCGTTATTCCTTAGGAATCAAGATAGACAATCTTTTTACTGAAACATTAAAATTAATTCTAGCGGCCAAATATTCTCACCGCGACCAGAAACTAGAATTCATTAACCAAGCGATAATAGAGCTGGACACTTTAAAATTTTTCCTCCAAATTAGCTGGCAAAATAAATCCTTGGATGACAAGAAATATCTGCAACTTAGTGCTTCCCTAGCCGAAGTTGGAAAGATTATAGGTGGTTGGAAAAAACTGTTTTAAAAACCCGCTTCAAAGAAGCGGGAAAACAAAATACTTGCAAACAGCCAGGAAACGGCAATTCTCATTCCAGTCATTGTCAAACCAGTTGAGATTGAGCTTACGCCTGTTGTCGTCGACATCCAGATAAGGCGCGTTGCGATTGCCATTGGCATTCTGCCAAATAGAACCCAGTAAAAAATCGTCTCCCGCCTTCCTGGCCACCACCCCTTCAATATTTCGTCGGGGTTGAATATAACTTGGGATTTTTAAATCCGCCAGCGGGAAACGCCAAGTATTTTATTTTTAAAAAATAATAACCGGCACGCTAACCAACCGTTTAATTGATTATTCTGACCAAAATATTATTTTAGAATTCGGCCGCTTACAGCCGTAACCGTAAGCTGATTCGCCTACTATCCAAAGTCATCTTAGCATATTTTTATCTACAAAAAAACCGCTTCTTCAACTTGAGAAGCGGTTTTTTACAAAGAGCTAAGAGACTGAGGGCGAGGGCTAAGAGTTAAAGCGCTAAGCGCTTACTTGCAAACAGCCAGGAAACGGCAACGCCCAACCCAGTCATTGTCAAACCAGTTGAGATTGAGCTCACGCCTGTTGTCGTCGACATCCAGAAAAGGCGCGTCGCGATTGCCATTGGCATTCTGCCAAATAGAACCCAGGGCGATAATGGGAAATTTTCTCTGCAAGTCTGGGTATGATGCGCCCAGGGCGAGCAGTTCGACCAAGGTGGCAGGACGATAGCCTTGTTTATCCATTTCTTCAATGGCTTTCTGACTACTGATACTGTGGCCGAAATGGAAAAGCTTGGCTTGGACCTGAAGGCTTTGCCCGGATAGTTCTACTGGCAAGGGGAAATTTCTAGCATTAACGTCGCCGTTATTCCAGTCATAACGACCAGCGGCAATCATTTGCTCCAGAGTGAGAGAATAGTCAATTTTGAGCAGGAACCCGGATTGTTCGGGTTTAGCCGAATTAACATCGATTTTGACCGGGTCTATCTGTCCGGTAACTACTGCGTACATCTTTTTAGCCAGCGCATTGTCGCGGCTGTTTATGATTTCCTGACAAAGTTCGTCAGTGAATCCGGCTTTTTTAAGAGCCAAGAAGAACTCATGCCCTTTTCCGAGAGCGGCACACATTTCGTTCATGGTGTATAGATTTTAAAATAGCTATTACTCAACTACTAGGCCGTTGAGATTTGGCATTATTAATGAAGATATTAAAGCATTTTTTATTAATTATGTCAATATTAAACAAAAAGAGCCATCTCTGGCCCTTTTGTTTATTATGTATTAGCTAAGATTACATCATCCCCATATCTCCATAAGCTCCTTGGCCATGATCATGCTTATGCCCGCAAGACTTCTCTTCCGGCTTATCAGCAATAACAGCCTCGGTCGTTAGAAACATCATCGCGGCTGAAGCAGCATTCTCTAAAGCTGATCGGACTACTTTAGTCGGATCAACTATACCAGCCTTGATCATTTCCACAAATTCCCCGCTAGCGGCATTATAGCCCATGATATTTTTTGCTTTTTTGTTCTCCTCAATGATTCTCTGGAAGATCAGGGCGCCATCAACGCCGGCATTAGCCGCAATCATCTTGATCGGTTCTAAGATTGATTGATTAATAATCTTCTCGCCTACGCTGATTCCACTGGAATCCCTGAGTTCATTTTCAAACTTAAGAAAATCTCGACCATAGCAAGCAACCGCTAAAGCTAAGCCCCCACCAGGGACAACCCCCTCGGCGACTGCGGCCTTAGTTGCATTTAGAGCATCTTCGATGCGGTATTTCTTTTCCTTCATTTCTGTTTCAGTGGCCGCTCCCACTTTAATTACAGCCACTCCACCAGCTAATTTAGCCAAACGCTCTTGGAGTTTCTCTTTATCAAAATCAGAATCAGCCATTTCTTTTTCTTTACGAATAGCTTCGATGCGAGCCTTAATATCTTTTTCATCTCCGCGTCCTTCAACGATAGTAGTATTATCTTTAGCGGAAACGACTTTACGTGCCTGACCTAAGTCGCTAAGCTCTGTCTTGTCTAATTTCAAGCCTAAATCTTCAGAAATTACCCGACCCCCGGTTAAGACAGCGATGTCTTCTAACATCGCTTTCCGACGGTCACCAAAACCCGGAGCCTTTACACCCAAGACGTTGAAAGTTCCTCGTAATTTATTCAAAACAAAAGTAGTTAGAGCCTCGCCATCAATATCCTCGGCGATGATAACTAAATCCTTCTTGCCACTCTGGATAATTTTTTCTAAAAGAGGCAGGACTTCTTGGATAGAGCTGATTTTCTTATCAGTAATTAGAATATATGGATCAGACATTTCCGCTTTCATAGTGTCTTGGTTACTAATCATATAAGGAGAAATATAGCCCTTGTCAAACTGCATGCCTTCCACCACTTCTTTTTCTACTCCGAAAGATTGGCCTTCTTCAACTGTAATTACGCCTTCTTGACCGACGCTAGTCATAGCTTCAGAAATAATCTTGCCGATTTCCTCATCGTTAGCAGAGATAGAGGCGACTTGAGCGATTTCTTCTGGCGTAGAAATAGCCTGGCTTAAATTCTTCAGTTCACTGACAATCTCGGCTACTCGCTTCTCAATCCCCTTCCTGATTTCAATCGGGTTAACTCCGGCGGCCACGAGCTTTAATCCGTTCTGGATAATCGCTTGGGCCAAAACGGTGGCGGTAGTGGTACCATCACCGGCCGCATCATTAGTTTTAGAGGCAACCTCTTTAATAATGCTAGCACCGACATTTTCAAACTTATCTTCCAGCTCAATTTCTTTGGCCACGGTCACGCCATCTTTAGTGATAATCGGCGCTCCATAGCTTTTATCAATCACCACATTCCGACCCTTGGGGCCAAGAGTGACTTTAACAGCGTTAGCTAGTTGATCCACCCCGCGTTTTAAAGCTAGGCGGGCTTTTTCATCGAAAATTATTTGTTTAGGCATATTGGTAGATTTAAATTATTATTATTCAATAATTGCGATAATATCAGTCTCGCTTAAGACTAGATATTCTTCATCATCAACTTTAACTTCATCGGGAGAATATTTCTTAAAGATAACCTTGTCTCCGACTTTGACATTCATGGCTGCTAACTGGCCATTGTCTAAAATCCGTCCCGGGCCGACGGCGATTACCTCGCCTTTTTCCGGCTTAGCATCGCTGGAATCGGGCAAAACGATGCCGGACTTAGTCACATCTTCTTTTTTTAGAGCCTTAACGATGACGTTGTTGGCTAATGGTTTTAGGTTCATATTTTTATTTTTAATTAATAATTGCGCTTAGCAATCTAAAGCTAAGACTGCTAAACATTATAATATTCTATAGCTTCGGCGAACGGCTGTCAAGATATAAAAAAAGGGCCTGTTTTTGAGACAGTGCCCCTTTTTCAAGGATCGATATTTTTTCTTCTTTATAGGTGGATAAACAAGTATCCATTAATGCCACGGACTTCGTGGCAATAGGTCAGGACGAAAAGTCCGCCGCAATACTTATTCTTAAAGGACTTGATTCCGCCCCATTCGCCTCTCACGAGGTCTTTCTTTACCAGATCATATCCAGTATCACTGACTACTGAGTAGCCATGTCCCAGATCAACCTGGAGAAAATTGCTCACCAGATTGTCCTGGCGCCAGACAAAAACGTTAGAAACACGTCCGATGGTAGCAGTTAAGACCGTGCCCAGTTTCTTGTCGCCTTCATTATAGAAAGCGGAAGCAACGATCTTTTTGTATCCAATCTTGGCCTGGTATTCAGCCATTCCGTTTCTTTGGGCCACGCCGGCACCAATAGTCAGGTTATCATTAGCTTTATAGCTTGCCTTGGCACAAATTGCCATTCCGGGGATCTTGGACTCAGTCCAAGTCTCGAATTGACCACCAGCTGAAGTTGGCAGGGGACGCTGTTCGGTAACAAGGGTGCCCATATTCCCCAGGGAGATGGTGAGAGCCTTAGTCGGGTTGATAACCACGGAATACTGGTTCATGGCCCAGTCAGTCTTATTTGTCCTATCGTAGACCGACATAGCCTTGATGGCAAAGAAAGAGGATGGGCGCCAGGTAGCCAGAGCGCCAACACGGAAGTTGGTGGTGTTAGTAGCAGACAAGCTATCTACACTGAAAGAATTCCAACTGAGGGCTCCAGCATAGAGCTGGTTGATCGTAACCTCTTCGTCTACCTTGATATTTTCCATCTGGGCAAACAGGTTAGTAACGCTAATGAAAGCGAAAAGCGTGGCAACTGTGATTTTCTTCATGTTCTGGGTTTTTGTGTTTTATTGATTTATTTTTATCTAATTTTCAAAGAATAGTACTATTATATCACACTTACACGCTTTTGTCAATATACAGGAAAAGTTATTTTTGTAGTACAATAAATAGGCTAAAAACAGAAAAAATTTAAACATTATAATCATATGACTTTTAGAGAATACCAAGAGAACAGCCAAAAAACAGCCATCTACCCTAATAAAGGCAATAATTTTATCTACCCTACCCTGGGGCTATCCGGAGAAGCGGGCGAAGTAGCTGAGAAAGTAAAAAAAATAATCAGAGATAAAAATGGAGTGGTGGAAGAAATTGATAAAGAGGAAATAAAGAAAGAACTCGGGGATGTTTTGTGGTATGTTGCTCAAATTGCTTCTGAACTTAATCTCGACCTAGATTTGGTGGCTCAAACCAATCTTGATAAATTAATGTCCCGCTTAGAAAGGAATGTGATTGGCGGCAGCGGCGATAATAGATAAGTATATGACTTACATCCAAAGCTTGGTTTTAGGAATAATTGAGGGCTTAACTGAATTCTTACCCATATCTTCTACGGCACACCTCATGCTCGCCGGTGATTTCTTAAAAATCCCTAGTACAGAATTCCTTAAGAGCTTTAACATCTTCATCCAACTAGGCGCTATCCTGGCCGTAGTCATCCTTTATTTTAAAAGAATCATCAGTAATTGGCCTTTAGTAAAAAAGATAGCCGTGGCTTTTATCCCGACTGCCATCATCGGTTTCGCTTTATACAAGGTAGTGAAAATCTATCTTCTGGGAAATAACTATATCGCCGCCACCGCCCTTTTGCTTGGCGGAGTTGTTTTAATCTGGTTCGAAAAAAAATTCTACACCAAAGACAAAGCACTAAGCTCTGACATCAGCTACAAACAAGCCTTTATCATCGGCTGTTGCCAGGCTTTGGCCATCATTCCCGGCGTCTCTCGAGCTGGCGCCACCATCGTTGGCGGCTTGGCGCAGAAGATCGAGAGGAAAACAATGGTAGAGTTCTCTTTTATGCTAGCCATCCCCACTATGGCCGCCGCGGTCGGTTTAGATTTAATAAAAAGCGCTTGGAATTTTTCTCGTCCGGAAATATCCCTGCTAGGCCTAGGCTTTACGGCAGCTTTTATCACCGCTATCCTCGGGGTAAAATTCTTCATTAAGTTTATCCAAAAAAATAATTTCATCTCCTTCGGCTGGTACCGAATAATCCTCAGCTTGATAGTTTTTGCCTGGTTAATGCTGTAATAAGATATTTCCTATTTTAAAAACCCCTTTTTGAGGGGTTTTATAGTATCAAGAAAAAGACTCCTAGGCTAATTATTTTCTGGATCTCCGGGCCTAACGAAACCTTTAACTTGGACGCGGTCACCGAATTTCTGCACTGCTTCGCGTGCTAGCTTTTCCCATTCCGCTAAATCAGCATAATCATTGGCGGCGACAAAGATATAAAAAGGATGAGCCTGGTCAAAACGAGAACCAAAGCCATGGTCACCCAAAGCGATTCCGCTTAAAGTTTCCAATTCTGCCTTCATATATTCCGGACTGAACCCTAAACCGGCGCCAGTCGAAACAAAATGAGGCACCATGCCTTTTAAACTAGAAGAATCAAAACGTCCGCTTTGATCAAGAATTATGGCTCGCTCGTTATGGTTTTCGCTGGCCATCTCTTCCCGATTTAAAAATTCATACTCAGCCCCTAACTCTTCAGCTAACCTCTGCGCACAATAGACGCCGTAATCATCAGGACTACCTATGGTCGACGGGATCTCTTCCGGAGACAGGCTTCTCAGTTCGGAAAATTTCTTCGCCGCAGCACCACAATCAGCATGAGCGGTCACTTTTTTTATCTTGCCTTTATAAAGAGCGATGAATTTAGCCCTCTCTTCTTTCGGCAACAAGAGTCCTGAGCCCGCGATTCCGATCTTGCGTCCATCAAGCACCCGGCCGTCAGAACAGTCGATGGTATCTAGAGCTTCAGCGAAACTTTCAGAGAATCCCGGCAAGGATTCTAAAATTTTCTGGAGTTCTTCGCCCGCAGACAAGCGTTTAATGATTTCATTCTGGCTAGTTTCCGCCCAGCTGCGTTCAATCGAAACGCTGTCATGTTCGATCTGTTTGTCAATTCTCTGTTCCATAGTCTTGTTTTTATTTTTTACTGGCTAAATATTAATTTAATTTATTTAGAACTAGGTCGTAATTTTCGCCATTTATTCAGAGCTCTCTCTCGAGCTAATTCTTTTTCAATCCGAGCGGATAAATCGGTAAACTCGACATCTTCTTTGAATTTAGCGTTTTTCTTATTATCCTCGGCTTGCTGTCGGGCCAAGTTGATTCTTTCTTCATCTAAATCCTCGGCTCTCTCGGCGGTATCGGCTAAAATAACGATTTTATCTTTTAAGACTTCAATAAATCCTCCGGAAACCGACATGATCTCAATCGCCCCATCTTCTTTCTTTACCTCTAAGACCCCCGGCTTTAAGATGGAAACCAAGGGAATATGATCCGGCAAAATCGTTATCTCTCCGCTAGCCGTCGGAACGGTAGCTTGAAGGATGGCTTCCTTTAAAACCACTTTTTCCGGGGTCACGATTTCAAATCTTATAGTCTTAGACATAGGAGCTCTAATTAGATTCAACGCGGCCGACTTCCTCAATGCCGCCTACCATATAAAAACTATCCTCGGGCTTATCGTCGTGCTGGCCATCTAATATCTCCTTAAAGCCGCGGACCGTATCCACTAATTTAACATATTTACCGGGTCGGCCGGTGAATTGTTCTGCCACGAAGTTTGGCTGGGATAAGAATTTCTGGATTTTACGAGCGCGTGCGACCAGTAGCTTGTCTTCGGCTGATAATTCCTCCATGCCCAAGATGGCGATGATATCTTGCAGATCTTTATATCTTTGTAAAATTTTCTGCACGCCGCGAGCCACCTCATAGTGTTCTTGTCCGACGACTTTCGGATCTAAAATAATTGAAGATGAATCTAAAGGGTCTACCGCCGGATAAATACCCAATTCCGACAGAGAACGGGAAAGAACGACAGTCGAATCCAAATGGCCGAAAGTCGTAGCGGGAGCCGGGTCAGTCAAGTCGTCGGCTGGCACATAAACGGCTTGGATCGAAGTAATCGAACCGTTCTTAGTAGAAGTGATACGCTCTTGAAGTTCACCCATTTCAGTGGCCAAGGTCGGCTGGTAACCGACGGCTGAAGGCATACGGCCCAAAAGAGCCGATACTTCGGACCCAGCCTGGGTGAAACGGAAAATATTGTCTACGAAAAACAATACATCCTGATTCTTCTCGTCACGAAAATATTCAGCGATTGACAAACCGCTTAAAGCAACCCGAGCGCGTGAACCTGGTGGTTCGTTCATCTGGCCGAAGACCATGGATACCTTATCGATAACGCCACTATCTTTCATCTCGTGGAATAAATCATTGCCTTCCCTGGTTCTTTCCCCAACTCCGGCAAAAACAGAATAACCGCCGTGTTCGGAAGCGACGTTATGGATAAGTTCCATGATAACGACCGTCTTACCAACGCCCGCGCCACCAAACATGCCCACCTTACCGCCTTTAACGATCGGGCAGATTAAATCGATGACTTTAATGCCGGTTTCTAATATTTCCGTGCTATTTGACTGATCGACGAATTTTGGAGCCGAACGATGGATGGGATATTTTTTAACGGTCTTAGGCGTTTCTCCGCCATCTACTGCCTCGCCTAAAACATTAAAGATACGGCCCAAGGTCTCCTCGCCGACTGGAACAGAAATCGCCGCGCCGGTGTCAATCACTTTGTCGCCGCGCTTTAAGCCATCAGTCGAACCCATGGCCACTGTCCTGACTAGGTTAGAACCAATATGTTGTTCCACCTCTAAGACCAGCTTCTGACCCGGCCGTTCAATCTCTAAAGCATTAAATATTTCCGGTAACTTATCTTCAAAATAGACATCGACGACCACGCCGATTATTTGCTTGATGACTCCGGAATTTTGTTTAGAATCTTTCATAATATTAAAATTATTTTTATTGATAAAAGTTAAGCGGTAAAACCTTTGATTTCTTTACGTTTGACATTCTGGTTACCATAAATTAGGCGCTGAATCGCTTCCATAATTTCCCCTATCTTAACGTCCTGTCGACTATACCTTTTTTCCAAAACAGATAGGCGTTTATCTAATAATTCATAGGAAAAAGATAGTTTACGCATTAAAGTAAATACTCTCATAATAGCAATATTTGTCTGAACTGCTTTTTTGCTCTTTAAAATACTGGAAAGCATTAAAATCCCGTGCTCAGTAAAAACATAAGGCAAATATTTGATGTTAGAACCTCTTTTCAAGGTCACGATTTGTGACCTTAGACACCTGGATTCTTCCAGAGTTAATTGAAACATGAAATCAACTGGAAAACGATCAATATTTCTTTTAACTGCCTGATTAAGAACTTTTGTAGCCACGCCATACAATAAAGCCAAATCCTTATCTAACATAACCTTTTCATCTCTGATAACGAATATCTTATTCTCTATTAAATTTTTAGAAACCAAGCTATCTTTCATATTTATTCCGCCAAAGCATTCGCCCCGGCTGAAATTTCGGCAATCTCATTAGTAATACCGGCCTGACGGGCCTTATTATAGAACAGGGTTAGCTCTTTAGACATATCTTCGGCTGCTTCAGTCGCTTGGTGCATGGCGCTCATCCGAGCGCTATGTTCCGAAGCATTAGCTTCTAAAAAAGCCTGATACAGCTGGACTTCAATCAAGCGCGGAATCATCTTATCTAAAACCTCTCGAGGCCCGGGTTCAAAAGTATACTCATATGAATAATCTCCACCGCTTAGATGCTTCTTGTTTTTAGCGGCAATCATTTCTGGACTGGCCCCGACATTTGATTCTGAACTGACGATGCCTAAATATTGCTCAGTCTTTTCCGTTTCAATCGGCAATAACTGCTTGACACGAGCCACTTGCTTGGCCGGATTGATAAAATCAGTGTAGGCAACAAGAATCTTATCATATTTTTTATGAGCGTAATCGCTTAAAACCATTTTGACAATTGGATAGATCTCACTGGCATCTTTCAATAGTTCACTTTTTTCAAATTCAGCCGCGACCGTAAAATTCTGAGCATAAACCGCCTGACCGCGCTTGCCGGCTAAAATGAAATCCGTGGGGATAGGATGTTTAGTAATTGACTCTTTAGCTTTGTTGATCACCGCTGCGTTGTAACCGCCGCATAAGCCGCGATTAGCCGTAATCAGGATGATCGCTACTTTATTAATATTCTTTCTGGGCTTTAACAAAGGATGGATTGATTCATTGCGGCTCTTAGCGATGTTGGCCAAATTCAAAACCGTCTCCCAGCTTAAATTAGCATAAGTACGAGTCTTTAAAACAGCCTCGATAGCTTTACGCATCTTAGCAGCAGCAACCATTTCCATGGCTTTGGTAATCTTCTTGGTATTGCCAATGGATTTAAGGCGGCGGGAAATTTCCTTGGTTTTAGCCATAGTAAAAAATTAAAGCAAATAATCAAGCGTGGCCTTGTAATCTTCGACCAAAGATTTAATCTTATCTTCAATCTCTTGGTCCAACTCTTTCTTTTGATTAATCAATTTCAAAACTCCATCATTCAAATCAGCAAATTGATATAAGCCGGCTTCGAATTCTCTCACCTTGTCTACCGGGACATTATCCATCAAGCCGTTAATCAGGGAATAATAGATAATAACCTGCTTAGCCACTTCCAAGGGTTGATACTGGTCCTGTTTGAATATTTCATACAAACGCTTGCCTCTCTCTAATTTTTTCTTGGTATCTTCATCCAAATCGGAACCAAATTGAGCGAAGGCAGCGAGCTCGCGATATTGAGCCGCCTCTAAACGCATCTTGCCGGCCACCTTTTTCATGGCTTTGATCTGGGCGCTGGAGCCGACACGAGAAACGGATAAACCAGCATTTACGGCCGGACGGTTGCCTTGATAGAAAAGATCGCCTTCCAAGAAAATCTGACCATCGGTAATAGAAATAACATTGGTTGGAATATAAGCAGAGACGTCGCCAGCCTGGGTCTCAATAATTGGTAGAGCGGTAATCGAACCGCCGCCGTAATCCTTATTCAATTTACAAGCGCGTTCTAATAAACGGGAATGGAGATAGAAAACATCACCCGGGTAGGCCTCACGGCCTGGAGGGCGGCGGAGCAACAGAGATATTTCGCGATAGGCCACGGCGTGCTTGGATAAATCATCATAAATGATTAAAACATCTTCACCTTTATCTAAGAAATATTCAGCCATCGCGCAACCAGCATAAGGGGCGATATATAATAAGGAGGCGGAATTAGAAGCGCCGGCTAAAACGATGGTCGTATACTCCATCGCTCCGGTCTCAGTCAGTTTAGAAACGATGTTAGCTATTTTTGATTCCTTCTGACCGATGGCGACATAAATACATTTCATATTCTGCCCTTTCTGATTGATAATCGTATCGATGGCAATGGCTGTCTTGCCTAATTGGCGATCACCGATAATGAGTTCGCGCTGACCGCGACCGATTGGAATCATGGCGTCAATCGATTTGATGCCGGTTTGCACCGGCTCTTTAACTGAGGCGCGGGTAATAACACCGGGGGCAATTTTTTCTACCGGATAAAACTTATCAGTATCGACTTTGCCCTTGCCATCTAAAGGCTCGCCTAAAGGATTTAAAACCCGGCCAATAACCGCCTCGCCTACCGGTACTTCCAAGATCCTTTTAGTACAAAGTACTTCATCGCCTTCTTTAATAAGGGAATATTCACCCAAAATAATAGCTCCGACTAAATTTTCTTCTAAGTTAAGAGCAACCCCAGTTACCTCTCTCTCGGCGGTTTTAAAGATCAGAATTTCACTCATCATTGCCTCGGACAAACCAGAAATTAAAGCGATGCCGTCAGAGATCTTCAAAACTCTTCCGACACTTTTTTCTTTAATATCAGCCTTAAAATCTGCTATCTGAGATTTTATCTGCTCGACAATGAAATCTTTTGTACTTGACATATTATTTTAATTATTTTAATATTTGATTTTAATATCGATCCTTAAAAAACTTATCTCTCACCCTAATTCTATCAACATGAAAAATTCTAACATCTTTTTGATTTTGGCCGTCAGCTTCCTTGCCTTTGCTGTCGTGATAGGCATATTCGTAGGTAATCCCTATTCGAATGATCAAATCGCTAAAACGTTAAACTTCTCTTTAATAAAGGGTTTTATCATAATAGCGATGTTTATGGTTTCGCTAACTCTTCTCATCATTAGTGTTATTGAATCAAAAAAAGAAGAAGAGAAAGAATAAAAGAAAAAGGAAATGCCTCCCCGCGCCATTCCAACCCTCTTCCCCGAGGGTTTTTTATAAGAACTTATTTTTCCATCCTGACTTTCAAATTCTCTAAATTGCTTCTCAGGCTGCCATCGATAATCTTGCCTTCATACCTTAAGATAAAGCCGCCCAAAATCTTCTTATCTACCTTTTCTTCCAGCACTATCTTCTCAGAACCGGTCTTATCTTTTAAATAATCCATAACCATTTTCTTCGCTTCTCGTCCTAAATCCCGAGCGCTGGTAATTTCCGCTTTTAGCTCGCCTTCAGCCTGCTCCCATATTCTGGTTAATTCCTTGATAATTTCTCCAGCTTTGTTCAAATCCCGATTCTTAGACAAAAGCTGGACAAAATTAGAAATCGTTTCCTTGTTAGCGGCTGCGTTCTTCCCGGCAACTAATTCATATAACGCGGCCGCATACTGCTTGGAGCTGGTTTTCATATTATTTTACTAATTTTTTAATCAGGTCAGCATCTTTGGGGCTGTCCATCTTCTCGTTCAATAGTTTTTCTACGGTCATAACCACTAAGTCGGCCACTTCTTTTTTAATCTCTTTCAAGGTTTCCGCCTTCTCGTTTAAAATCTTAGCCTTTTCAGTATTAATAATCTGTCCAATTTCTTCTTTGGCTTTAACAATCATCTCATTCTTCTTTTCTTCCCCTCTCTTACCGGCCTCTTCGATGATAATGCCTGATTGTTTTTTGGCTTCATGGATGATTTCTTTCTGCTTGTCATCAGCTTCTTTCAATTTACGTTCAATCTCCTTGGCATCACTTAAACTCTTCTCAATCTTGGCGCTTCGTTCTCCCATCATCTTAATGATCGGCTTAAAAGCGAAAAAATATAAGACAGCAAAAACGATCCCAAAGTTAAGGGTTTGGGCGAGTAATAATTTAATATCGACGTGAAAGGTGGAAATTAATGATTCCATATGTTTGCTTAAATAATAAACTAACCTCCGCCCCCTAAGGGGCGTCTCGTTAAACTACTATTTAATACTGAAGGCAATGACTAAAGCGTAAATCGCGATCGCTTCAGCGAAAGCGGCTACCAGCAACATCGGAACTAAGATTTTACCAGCGGCTTCCGGGTTGCGGCCAATCGCTTCCATAGCTTTGGCGCCGATAAAACCGATACCTAAACCCGGGCCGATAGCACCGATACCGATAGCCAAAGCTTTGGCTAACATGATACTTTCCATAAAATATTGGGCGGCGGGAGCGAAAATATTCACTTACGTTCCAGCCGACTCTTTAATTTAATTAATGTTCTTCTTTTGTCGAATTAATAGTTAAATATGTCAAAATCAACATCATAAAGATAAGGGCCTGAATCAAGCCGACAATGACTTCTAAAAACATAAAAGGAATCGGGATGCCCCAGGCGAGAATCGCGGCCATCGAAGCTAATAGTACTTCGCCGGCAAAAATATTACCGAATAAACGGAAGGAAAGGCTAGCCACCTTAGCTAATTCGCCGATGATTTCAATTAAACCGACAAAAGCCTTAATCGGATTAACTAGCAGGACAGTCGGATCTTTTAATACTTTCTTGGGTATCTCTAAAAAAGCTTTGATATTGATAAATTTATTCAAATAATACCACCAGCCAGTAGCGATAACGCCGATGATATGACTGGCAACAACGCCGATGATAGCTAAAGCTAAAGTGGTATTTAAATCGGCTGTCCCGCCTCGAAAATAAGGGATAAAGGTTTCGTGGCCGTTCTCTAGAACTACTTGGCCAATAGAGCCGATACCAGGTAATATCCCTAACCAATTATTCAAAAGGATAAAAAAGAAAAAAGTTAGGGCCAGAGGGGCAAACATTAATGATTTCTTGCGGGAATTAGTCACCCCGTCAAACATATTTAAAAAACCTTCAAAAATTATTTCTAAACCGTTCTGCAAACCTCGGGGCACTAGCCTGATTTTTCTCCTTACTAAAATACCAAAGATGATGACGACTAATAAAACTAACCAGGAGTTAAGCAAAGAATTGGTAATGGGGAAATTACCGACATGAGCAATCGGCTCAGCGTATAAAGTATGCTCATGACCAGTCTCGCTGGTCGTTTCCTGGTTGATATTAGTATTCTCGTTTTGTTCAGAAACTGAGGACATAGTTAATTTTGTTCTTTATAATTATCATCTGATGTTTTTTCTGCCCGCTGGTCCAGTTTGCTTTTATATTCTTCATCGATCTTCTTAAATTCCTTAAGGGCCTTGGTAATCAAACCGTACATTGAGACCAAGAAACAAAAACCCAGCACGCTTAAAAATAGCCAGGGTTCGGTCCCGTATCTTCGGTCAAGCCATCTCCCTAAAAAAGTGCCGATTAAAACGGGAAAGGCTATCCAATAGGATAGGTTGATAAAAATCTTAAGGGCGTGAGACCAATCGTTCTTAGGATTATTGCTAGCAGGCATAAATTCCTATCAAAATAAAAAAGGCGCGTTTGTCCTTGTTTATTTTTACCAAAATATTGAAATAAACCCTACCTTTTTTATATCGCAAACACGGAAATAAGTCAATGATTACAGCCTAAAAAGCGCCCTAGCGTTAGCGAAGGTCTTATCAGCCACCCTCTCTATCGGCAAACCCTTAATGTCAGCGATCCTTTTAGCCACATATTGGACAAAAAGTGGCTCATTTCTCTTTCCCCGGAAAGGCTCGGGCGTCATATACGGGGCATCAGTTTCGATCATTATCCTATCCAAAGGGGTTTTCCTGATTAAATCATCCCATTGCTGGCTAAAAGTTACCAAGCCGGTAAAGGATATCATTAGGCCTAGGTTGAAGTACTTCCAGGCTAAATCTTCATCTCCAGAGAAGCAATGAATCACTCCCCAAGGGCGGTCGCTGGGCAGAGACCTGCTATATTCTTTTTTAAAATCTGTCAAGATAGCTAAAAGATCGTCATGAGCCTGACGGCAATGGATGATTACTGGCAAATCGAGGTTCTGAGCCAATAATAATTGCTGGACAAACACCTGCTGTTGTTTATGCTTGATGGCCGGCAAATCGCCGCTAGGATCCAAGTGATAATAATCTAATCCTATCTCCCCAATAGCCACGGCTTTTTCAAATTTCGCCAATTTCTCATAATTATCATAATTAAACTCTTCGGCCCGAGCGATAAAATTATATTCCCCCTCACCGTTCTCGTCATCATTTTCCACCCTCATATCCTCTAAATGGATAGGGTGCAGGCCGACGGCCGCATAGACCCCCCGCTGATACTTATTAGCATAACTCAAAGCTCGGTTAGAAGTCTTATACTCGGAACCGACCAAGATCATCCAAGTATTATTATCCAAAGCGCGATGGATCACTTCATCAGCGTCATCTTTAAAAGCGGCGAAATTCAAATGGCAATGGGTATCGATTAACATAAGCAAAAAATATTCTTCTTAAAAAACAATCTAATTTTAACATATAGAACCCACCCGTCAACCAGGGAAAAATAAAATCCGCTTTAGGAAAAAGCGGAATTTAATATCAATAAAATTATAGACCTAACTCTAACAAAGTCTGCTTCTGCTTCTTGCTCAGATTGGTCGGGGTTTTTATCAAGACACGGACATAATGGTCACCTTGACCACGGCCGTGCAATTTGATTACCCCTTTATCTTTAAGCTTAAAAACTGTTCCTGACTGCGTTCCTTCGGGAATCTTTAGTTTCAGGGGACCATGGATAGTTTCCACTTCAAGCTTATCACCTAAGGCTGCCTGGACGAAGCTGATCTTTTCTTCCGTTTTAATGTCATAGCCTTCCCTTATAAATTTCTTGTGCGCAGACACTTGGATCTTTAAATAAAGGTCGCCGGCCGGAGCGCCTTTCGGTCCGGCTTCTCCCTGACCGCTGAGACGGATAGATTCGCCACTATTAATCCCAGCCGGAATCTTGACCTTGATCTTAACCGTATCCTTCACTTGGCCGCTACCATGGCACCTAGAGCATTTCTGACTAGGGATCTTGCCCTCGCCTTGGCAATTAGAACAAAGCGCCTGCGTTTGGATATTACCCAAGATCGTACGCTGAACCTTGCTAACCCGACCGTGGCCATGGCAGACGGGGCAGGACTCAATCTTTGTCCCTGGCTCCGCTCCTTGCCCCTGGCAATGGCGACAGGTAATAACCTTGGGAAAATTCAATTCTTTTTCTAATCCAAAAGCGGCCTCTAAGAAATCCAAATTTAGAGCCATTTCTAAATCGCGACCGCGAGCAGGACGACGAGCCGACTGACGGCCACCAAAACCGAACATATCACCAAAACCACCAAACATTTCACCTAAATCTTCAAAATCAAAGTTAACTCCGCCCTGAAAACCTTCAAATCCAGAAAAGCCGCCCATGCCACCGGCTTGGCCATATTGAAAATTAGAGCCGAACTGGTCATATTGCTTTCTTTTGTCGGGATTACCTAAGACTTGATAAGCCTCATTATACTCCTTGAATTTTTCGGCGCTGCCGCCTTTATCCGGATGGTGTTCGTGAGCCTTCTTGCGAAAGGCCTGCTTAATCTCATCCTGACTGGCATTCTTGTCCACTCCTAATATATTGTAATAGTCCTTAGACATATTTCATGCGTCCAATAAATTACCCCTCAAAAGAGGGGTAATTAAAAAATAAGTAATTATTATTTCTGTTCCTCGACTTCGCCCTCGACGACGTCATCCTTCTTATCGTTATTATCGTTAGCCGTTTCCGCGTTACTGGTAGTACCAGCTGGATTAGCACCAGGCTGTTGATACATAGCCGCGCCAATCCGCTGTGCAACCGTATTCAAATCTTCCATATGCTTTTTCATCTCATCATATTGCTCGCTATCTTTGATTTTCTTTAAAGCCTCAACCTTCTCTTCTAATTCCTTCTTATCTTCGGGCTTCATTTTGTCGCCAGACTCCTTGAGCATTTTTTCCATAGTGAAAACAACGGCATCAGCTTGGTTTTTAATCTCGATGTTTTCCTTTTTCTTCTTGTCTTCTTCGGCATGAAGCTCGGCTTCCTTCTTCATTCTCTCAACTTCTTCCTTCGATAAACCGGAAGAAGCGGTAATGGTTATTTTCTGCTGCTTGTTAGTCGCTTTATCGGTGGCGGAAACATTCAGGATGCCGTTAGCATCGATATCGAACACAACCTCTACTTGGGGCACCCCGCGAGGCGCGGCCGGAATTCCGTCTAAGATAAAGCGGCCGAGGGTCTTATTATCGTGAGCTAAAGGACGCTCTCCTTGGACGATATGGATCTCTACGCTAGTCTGACTATCGGCTGCCGTCGAAAAAACTTGGGATTTAGAGGTAGGAATGGTCGTGTTGCGCTCAATCAAAGGGGTGGCTACTCCACCCAAGGTTTCAATGCCTAAAGTCAAAGGAGTAACATCAAGCAATAAGACATCCTTAACATCCCCTTGGAGAACGCCAGCCTGTACAGCGGCGCCTAAGGCGACTACTTCATCCGGGTTAACGCTTAGATTCGGTTCTTTACCGAAGAATTCCTTAACCTTCTGCTGGACTAGTGGCATACGAGTCATGCCTCCGACCATAATAATCTCATTGATTTCATTCATCTTAAAACCGGAATCAGCCAAAGCTTTCTTACAGGGCTCAATCGTTGCCGCCACTAAATCACCAACCAGCTCTTCCAATTTCGCCCGGCTGATTTTAAGCACTAGATGCTTCGGGCCGTTTTGATCGGTCGTAATAAAAGGCTGATTGATTTCGGTTTCCAGGGTAGTTGATAATTCGATCTTGGCCTTTTCCGCTGACTCCTTAATCCTTTGTAAAGCCAGGGTATCGTTGGATAGGTCTATGCCCTGATCTTTTTTAAATTCCGCGATTATCCAGTTAATCAAACGCTGATCGAAATCTTCGCCGCCTAAATGAGTATCACCATTAGTGGCCTTGACTTCAACCGTATCGCTAGAAATATCTAAAACCGAGACATCAAAAGTACCGCCGCCTAAATCATAGACGACTATCTTCTGGCCCTGTTTCTTGTCAAAACCATAAGCTAAAGCGGCTGCCGTCGGTTCATTAATTATCCTTTTAACTTCCAAACCGGCAATCTGACCGGCATCTTTGGTGGCCTGCCTTTGTGAATCGTTGAAATAGGCGGGGACGGTAATGATTGCCTCGCTTATCTTTTCTCCTAACTTAGCTTCAGCGTCAGCCTTGAGCTTGGCTAAGACCATAGCAGAAATTTCCTGGGGAGTGTATTCTTTTTCATTCATTAAAACCTTAACGCCTTCACCAGCTTGTACGATCTTATAAGGAGCGGTCTTGGTGTCGCGTTGGACCTCTTCATCATTAAAATGACGGCCAATTAGACGCTTAATCGCATACACGGTATTACTCGGATTGATTACGGCTTGGCGTTTTGCATTCTGGCCGACCAAGCGTTCGCCGGTTTTAGAGATAGCCACGACTGAAGGCGTAGTCCGGTTACCCTCAACATTCTCGATGATCTTAGGAGCACCGCCTTCCATGATAGCCATGGCAGAATTAGTGGTACCTAAATCGATTCCTAAAATTTTTCCCATATTATTTATCTTAAATTAAATTATTAAATACTTTTGATTTCACGGCGCCCGGCCTAAAGCTGGCGCCGGACAAATCAAAATTATTTCTTGCTCTGGATCTTAATCGTCTTGGCTTTAGCTTCGATCATTTTTGGGATGCTAACCTTCAAGACGCCATCCTCATTAACGGCTGTAGCCTTATCACCATCAACCTTAGTGGGCAGAGAGATGGAACGGAAGAATGACCCGCGCCTGATTTCCTTGCGATAATAGTTCTTATCATCAATCTCGCTCTTTTTCTCGCTCTCGCCCTTGATCGTCAAGACATTATTCTCAATGGAAACGTCGACTTTCTCTGGATCGATGCCACCCAACTGGGCTTCAACGACCAAGTTATCCTTATCTTCATAAACATCCAGGGCAGGAGTAAAGCCGAATTGGCTACCCCGAACGCTCGGCAACATGGATTCCATTTCTTTATCCATGTCGTCAAACTCTTGGAAAAAAGGTGTCCATTTTATAAGTGACATAGATTTTTTACTTCGCTTTTAAAACTGTGGTCAGTAGATAAAAGCGAATCATATAATTAATTATTCAACTACTACTTTAGCGGGCCTGATAACCTTGCCGTGCAAGGTATAGCCGCTGGATAATTCTTGCTTGACTAAATCGCCAGCGCCCTCCATCGCTTCCATCTGGCTATGATCGAATTTTTCTCCGACCGTCTTTATTTCCTCAACGCCGTAAGCCGCTAAAACTTCCTTGAACTGCTTGGCAACATGACGGACGCCTTCTAGCCAGGGGTTTTCGGACTCTTTAACGTTCGAACCGGCCAAAGACATTTTAAGATGATCATAGACTGGCAAGATATCTTGTAAAAAATTATCTAGAGCGTATTTAACGAATTCTTGCTTTTCTTTGGCGGTTTGCTTGGTTAAATTGTGGTAATCAGCCAAAGCACGCTTATATTTATTCTCCCAAGAATCCTTAACATCATCTTCTCCTAAAAATTCAAAACGATCCTTTAGTTCGCCCTCGATTTCCACCTGCTCTAAAAATTCTGCCTGTGGCCTGACCCAAATTTTACTTTCATCCTTCAAGTCTTGATAGACGACTAAGCGGCTCTGGTCTTCAGAATCCTGAGCCAAATTTAGAACTTGATATTCATTACCTTTATAATGGCGATAGCGGCCGATTTTTACCTCTGTCATAAAATTGATTAAGCAAACTTATTTTTTATAAACTCCACGAGGGCAAGATTGCGAGCGTAGTCCATTCTCATCGGGCCTAAAATACCAAATAGCCCGCTTTGCTTATTGCTCTTATATTTAACCAACACCGTGCTTAAGAAAGCTCCGAAAGGATTCTTTGAGCCGATCAAAACCTGTTTGCCGTTTTCAAAGTCTTCAAACACGTCCCCGATAATCTCCTCTAAACGGTCGATTATTTCTGAAACATCACATACCATATCCAAGCGCGTAAATTCCGGCTGGGAAAAAAGATTAGATAAGCCAGTGTAATAAAGATCGTTCTTATGGAAAGCCCAGAAGACCGCGCCGTTGGAAAGATCAGCTATCAACTTAGCGGTTTGACGGAAACTGGCTTCATTATTACTAAAAGAACTTTCCAAGGCTTTACGTTCTGCTTCCTTCAAGTCTTTTTTCTTGCGGCTAGAGGTTAATTCCAACTCATAAGCGGCTTCGGTCGGAACGCGACCAGCGGAGGTATGGGGTTGGAAAATATAGCCCTCGTCCTCAAGTTCCATCAGCTCGTTCCGGACGGTGGCCGGAGAGATATCTAACTTATATTTTTCCACCAAGACGCCAGAAGATACGGGTTGGGCCGTCTTGATATATTCTTTCACGAGAGTTTGTAGAATTATTTTTTTCCTATCGGAAATCATAATTTTATGGCTAATTATAGACTTGCTTATTATATAAAAAAATTAGCACTCATGTCAAGAGAGTGCTAAATAAGAAAGTTAAGCCCTTAATTATAGGCCTAATTCGGCCTTTAATTTCAAATTTTCCTCCCATTGGGCCTGGCTTAGCAAGTTGTGAGCCAGGAAGTCTTCTTGGCGACGATAGATGAAAGAGTAGAAGCGCCAAGGATAATGATTGATTATAACATCAGAGAAAAGATGTACGGTCATAGCCGCCGCCAAAACCAAAATAAAGACCCTGATCTTATGTTTGGCCTTTAGTAAGAGAGCAACCAAAAATAAAGCAGCGACTAATTCCCAGGCGTGAAAGATCAGATAAATGGTATCGCTTTTCAAGAATTGCCAACCCGACAGAAAACGGGACAAGCTGAAATGAAAACCGAAAACGAAAAAATATTCGAACACATGGTCGAGGTCAATCAAAAAACCTCCCAGAAAACCGGCTAATAGACCAATTTTTACCAGCTTAAAATACTTCCCTAAAAGATAGCCGCTAATTAAAGCCAAGGAAAAATGAATAAAAAGATGCAAGCTTAAAGGCATAAAAAATAAATTACTTTTGTTAGTTTGGCGCAGCCCCCGCCTTTATCTTCTTATTATAGAAATACCAATCCAAGACTTCGCGGGCGATCGGAACCGCGATCGTACTCCCCTCGAGCCCTTCTTCAACTAAAACTGTAATGACTATTTCCGGTTTTTCATAAGGTGCAAACCCGGTAAACCAAGCGTGCGGGGCGCCGGTGCTCGACCATTGGGCTGTCCCTGTCTTGCCGGCCGCGCTAACCGGCAGAATGCCTAAACTACGGGCACTGCCGGAAGTAACCGTCTGACGCAAGCCTTCGCGAACTATCTTTAAATTTTCCGAACTTATGAAATCCCGACGCAATATCTCGGGCTTAATTTCTCTCTGCAAGGAATTATCCTCATTCAGAACCCCTTTGACCAGGTGTGGCTTATACAAGGTGCCATTATTGGCGACAGCTGCCGTAAAATTGGCCACTTGGAGCGGAGTGACCAAGACATCGCCTTGGCCGATGGCGAAATGATAGGTATCACCGATATACCAAGGTTCATCTTTCAACTCTTTCTTCCAAGCGGCAGTGGGCACGAAACCGCTAGCTTCACCCGGAAGGTCAATACCAGTCTTGCTACCCAAGCCGAACCAGCGCGAATACTTTACTAAACGTTCAAGCCCTAAACCAGAGAAATCATTATAGCCGCCACCGATATAATAGAAAAAAGTGTTGACTGATTCGGCCAAAGCCTTACGGACATTAGTTAAACCGTGACCGCCAGCTTTCCAATCAGGAAAAAACCACTGCCCGATTCTGAGCCCGCCGTTACTGACGAAGCTAGTGTTTTCATCGATGACTTTTTCTTGCAAGGCGGCGGCGGCGATCACTAATTTAATGGTCGAGCCCGAAGGAAACTCGCCACTGATCGCCCGGTTATACAAGGGACGATCGGGATCATTTAAAAATTTCTGATATTCTTCTTGGTTAATACCTCGGGAAAATATATTATTATCATAGGCTGGCCAGCTGACTAAAGCTAAGACCTCTCCATTGTTGGGATCCAGGGCGATGACTGAGGCTTTTTTCAAACCAGCTTTCTTGAGATAAGCGTCTAATACGTTTTCTATTTTTTTCTGCAAGTCCAAGTCAACTGATAAGAGAAGATTAACTCCGTCTTGAGCGGCTGTTTCATTGATAACCTTCTTCTCTTTGCCTAAAGCGTCGACTTCGATATTCTTTTGCCCTGGCTTACCCTTCAATTCTTTTTCCCAGCTATACTCTAGGCCAGATTTACCCGTATAATCAATCAAGGAATAATCTGCACCGAGGCTTTCCAGTTCTTGCTGGTTAATCTTGCCCGTATATCCCAGGACATGGGATAAGCTGCGCGGGCCAGATTGACTAAGATCGATCTCCCCTACCCCTAAATATTGGCGACGGATTTTGCTAGATAAAAATACGCCTGGCAGGCTATCTATTTCTAGGGCCAAGCTGATTGCCTTGTCATACTCAATATTGTCTGCGATAAAAAGCGGTTGATACGATTTCATCGAACCGAGACGTATTTCTGACAAGGATTCCTTTATCTGATAAAAAGATGGGCTATCGGAAATAAGGGTTAAATTATTTCCAGGACCGCCAATATTATTTGCTGACTCCTGAGAACCTTGATCTAAAATCTTGGCCACCCGGCGGATGACTTCATCCCGATCTAATTCGTTGCGCGGCAAATCAATCGGTTTTAAATATAAGACGAAATTGGCTTGATTGCGCACCAGAGGCTTCATTTCACGGTCATAAATAATGCCGCGCCTCGGCTCTAGACTTTCTATGCGTAAACGATTACCCTCCGCTAAAAGGTAATAGTAATCATTCTTGATAATCTGTAACCAAGCCGCCCGAGCTAATAATAAGCCTAAAAGCAATATTCCAGCGGCAACAACCAGGCGCAAGACTGATAAATTAAAAGTTAAACCTAAAACCGGCTTGGATTTACCTCGGGAAGAAAAAAAGGAATGTTCTGTCCAGGTAGTATGATAATATGAATCTTTAAGTTGCCCAAAACTAAACTTACCTTCGCTAATGACAAAGGGCCCCTTGTTATTATTCTGATATAGACGCTGCTTAGCCATATAAAGCCTTTTAATAATATTAACTTGATTTACAGGTAAAAGCAAACCGCTTGAATTTGCTAGTCAGAAAAAATTAGGCTAAAATTTTAATGTTTTTGCCTAAACTATTTCAAGCTATGAAAATCCTCCTAATAGAAGATGACCCGGAAATCAGCCAGCTATTAAAGGCCAGCCTTAGGGCGGCTAATTTTACCGTAGAAATAGCCAGTGATGGCGAACGAGGATCGTTCCTAGCTAGGGTGAATAAATATAAATTGATTATTCTTGATTACAACCTGCCAAAAATGGACGGCTTGGCTGTTTGTCGAGAAATACGTAACGAAGATAGAGAGACACCGATAATTATGTTGTCCGTCCGCTCAGAGATTAAAGATAAGCTAGACTTATTCCAAGCTGGCGTAGACGACTACCTGTCTAAACCCTTCTCTTTTTCCGAACTCCTAGCTCGCATCCAGGCAATCTTAAGAAGGCCAAGAAAAAGACAAGATGAAATGATCCGGGTGCAAGATATAGAACTGAACCTAGACACGAATATCGTCAAACAGGGCGGCAAAGAAATTTATCTAGGTAATAAAGAATTTGCCCTACTGCGCTACCTATTAGAACGGCCCAGTCAGCTTATTTCTCGGGAAATGATCAGAGAAGAAGTTTGGGGTGATAATTGCGATCCTTTCTCAAATACCATCGAAACCCACATTCTGAAACTCCGGCGAAAACTGGACAGGGGCCACAGACTCATCACCACTATCCCTGGACGAGGCTATCGATTGAATAGTGACATTTAAGAACCGCCCTGTCTTTTGGCGGTTTTTTGATTTTAAAAATAATTTAAATATAATTTAAGCGGCCGATAGTATAATAGAATAGTTAAGCGCCCAAAAAAAATTTGCTAACTAAAGGTCGAAGCAAATAAAACCAGACGCTTATCCTAATTTAATAAATTATGACCGCTATTATCCAAAAAATCCTCAATTCGCCGCGGACTCGTTCCCTGACAGCCATCAGCGCTTTGATCGCCGCCACCTTTAGCGCCGGCACGCCCTGGCGGGATTAGGACATCCAAGCTTCCGAGCTAGCCGGAAGCTTGGATAGAACCCTATGTTCCTAACAATGAACAATCTTAAAAGATTCCTGGATGCTATAATCCAAGCGAAAAGCGATAACGAAAACCAAAGACGGCAAACCCTGATTTTAAATATCCTTTTATTGAGCTCAATCATCCTCCTTATCGGCATCAACTTCATCCGCATCCTTGATATCATCCAATCAGGCAGCGATCGTGGCTTGCCCCTAGGAGTCACTATTGCAATCCTCTTATTTTTTATCGGGCTTCTATACCTATCAAATCTTGGTCGCGCGCGTCTGGCCACCTATCTATTTATTAGCGCTTACTGCCTGCCAACTTTTTATTTTGCCTACCGTTGGGGGACGGACTTGCCGGCCGTATTATTATTGTCGGTTCTAGTCATTATTATGTCCGGCGTCTTGGTCAGCGCCAAATTCGCCTGGATAAGCACCGGGGCGATATCCATAATATTATTCACCTTAACCAATCTACAACTCAAAGGCCTGATTCTAGTTAACTCTTATTGGCGATCTGAAAAACATGAAAAAGAGGATATGATTGCTTATATTATTATCTTTGGAGTAATCGCCGCGGTCGCCTGGCTTTATGCCAGAGAGATTGAAAAATCCTTAAAAAGAGCACGCTCATCCGAACATGATTTAAGGATGGAAAGAGATTCCTTAGAAATTAAGGTTCAGGAAAGAACCAAACAAATCAGGGAATTAGAGATGGAAAAGATTACCCAACTTTACCGTCTAGCCGAATTCGGGAGACTCTCTTCTGGAATCTTCCATGATCTGATTAACCCCCTAACGGCCGTAAGCCTAAGTTTGGAGAAAATTAAAAATGATCCCGAGTTTCAAGTAACCAATAACCATCTGGAACAAGCTTTCCGAGCCACCAGCCGAATGGAAAATTTCATCCAAAGCTTAAAAAAACAAATATTAGGAACCAAGAGTAAAAGATATTTCTTGGTGACTACTGAAATCAAAGAAACTTTGCAGATACTAAACCATAAGCTGACTAAAGCCCAGATATCTTTGGATCTTGTTGCTCCCGATGAAATCCAATTATATGGAGACCCTCTTAAATTTAGTCAAATTATTGCTAATCTTATATCTAACGCCGCTGAAGCTTGCCTAGCGACTAATGATAAAAGCCGAAACAAAATTAAATTGATATCTTCAGAAAAAGAAGGATGGATAAAGATAGAGATTTCTGATAATGGCACCGGCATCAAACCAGAACATAAGGAGGAAATCTGGAAAGCCTTCTTTTCCACTAAACAAGGTGACGATTGCGGCTTGGGGATTGGCTTAGCTTCAGTAAAAAATATCATTGAAAAAGACTTTTCGGGAAAAATAGATTTTACATCCAGTCCTCAAGGGACCAGATTTATCCTAGAGTTCCCTCGCCTATCTAAAGCCTAACCCTATGAAAACAAAAAATCAGAGACGGCCCGAAAAACCGGCCCTTATTTTTAGTTTGGAATCGCTTTTAAATAATCTGGGACGGCAAATAAGAACTAAAAGAGAAATTAAACCAGAACAGTGGCCCTTAATCCTAAAAGTTTTAACTGACAACGAAGTCTCACCCGGCGGCCCATATTATAATATAAACAAAGAAATCGACCCGGTCTTAAACCTTAGAATTTTTAACTTTCTAAAAAGCCAAGGAATAATCTTGCCAAAATTAGAAAAATTTCTTAACCAGGATCCACGGAAAAAAAATTCAAAAAAAATCATCCCAGCAGAAAAATTAAGCCCGGATGAATCTAAAATTTATCGTACAATCCATCGCCAAATCAGCCGTGACCTGAAAATCTGGCCTCAAATAATAAAAGCCAGGGGCCGGCAAGAATGGCTAGAGCTAGGCAGAAGTAATCAAGCTAGAGAAATTATCCTCCTGCCCCTCTGGTTTATTAAATCTTTGGGTATAGATTTAAACCAAAGATGTTGCGATCTAGCAGAAAACTTAGGCCGAGCCAATTTTTATCTCTGGCTTGCTTATAATATATACGATGACATTTTAGATGAAGGGATTGATGCTTCTTTGCTGCCTATTGCTAATCTGGCCTTCAGGAATTTTGTGGCCATACTGCAAGGACAAAAACTTAGTCCTGCTTGGGATAATTTCTTTCACAAACTAATCAACGAACTAGAAGCCCAAAACTACCAAGAGTACCACTTTTCTAAACAATACTTTAAACAGCCGATAACCCTTCAAAAAAAATTGAACTTCGAAAAATTAAGCTCCGGCTTATACAAAAAATCTATTGCCCACGCCGCTGGCCCCCTGGCAATACTATCATTCCTTAAGGTTTCTCCTGGAACCAAAGAATTTAGAATAATCTTTTCTTTCTTTAAAAACTATCTCAACGCCCGGCAACTTGATGATGATGTCCACGACTGGGAGTCTGATCTAAAGAGAAAAAAGGCCACCCCGACTCTGATATTTCTAACACAAAAAGCGGCTAACCAAGCCAAGAATGATTTGGACCACAAACATCTTAGAAAGATAATGTTTGAAATTGCTCTGCCCACCATAAATATCCAACTAGCTAAATTCATAAAAGTAGCCGACCAAAATCTAAAAAATTCCACACTGATAAAACAAAGAGCTTATTTAAAGCGCCTGATCGAACCATTGTCTGAAAATATGGCTCGGACGGAAAGCTTGAGGTCCGACTTGCTGAAATTCAAAAATGCTTACCAAGGATTTTAGCGTTAGCGCCTTAAATCTGCTATAATTTAATCATGGAAAAAATTTTTAAACTCCAAGATATCAAAGATAAGAAACCAGTCGAACTTTTTAATTTGCTAAAAAGCCGTCCGGAGGGTTTAAGCGAAAACGAAGCCAAAAAACGCTTAGAACTATACGGAAGCAACGACCTTAAAAAAAGACAAGAGATAAACCCGATAGTCAAGTTCGTTACCTACTTCAAAGACCCCATGATCATTATCCTTACCTTGGCTGCAATCATTTCGGCCGCTACTGGATCGAGCCGGAGCGCGATGGTAATAGGCGCGATGATTCTAATGAGCGTATTGCTAAATTTCTATCAAGAGCATAAATCAAACCGGGCTGCCGCTAAGATCGCTGCCCGGCTTAATATCTTCACCACCGCCCTCAGGCAAGGAAAAAAAAGCAAGATAGCAGCCCACACCGTAGTACCAGGAGACATCATTCTGCTTTCAGCCGGAGATATCGTGCCGTCTGATGGCATTATTCTTGAAGCCGATGATTTTTTTCTGAATGAATCCGTCCTGACCGGAGAAAGCCTACCAGTAGAAAAAAGCGCTGATCAAAGTCACAACCTAGTCTTTTCGGGGACGAATGTTGTTTCTGGCTTCAGCAAGATGTTAACGATAAAAACTGGAGAACAGACTGAATTCGGCAGCATCGCAAAAAATCTAGATAAAAAAGAGGAAGCTAACGCCTTCGAACTAGGTATTAAGAAATTCGGTTTCTTGATCATTCGGACTATAGCGATAATCGTCGCGATTATCTTTCTACTGAACGCCATCCTTAAGAAAGATGTCGTCGAATCATTAATCTTCTCAATTGCCGTCGCCGTCGGGGTGATGCCGGAACTCCTGCCGATGATTATTAGCGTTACCATGAGCCGAGGTTCAATCAGGATGTCTAAACGCGGCGTATTGGTCAAGAAATTAAATTCTATCCCGGACTTCGGCTCCATGGATATATTGTGCACCGATAAGACCGGCACCTTGACCCAGGATAAAATCACCGTCATTAAACACGTCGACCCCTTTGGCAAAGATTCGAGATCCGTCTTCGAAAATGCTTATATTAATGGTTATTTTGAAACTGGAATCAAAAGCCTTTTAGACCAAGCCATCCTTGACCATGACCAGATAGAAACGTCGTCGCTAAAAAAAATCGAAGAAATACCGTATGACTTCAACCGCAAGCGCTCGTCTATCATCTGTGCCGAAGGCAACAACTTAAAGATGATTAGTAAGGGGGCGCCGGAAGAAATATTTAAGATTTGCAGCTATTATCAAGAAAAAGAGGCTATCAGATCATTAGATGAAAGCGCTTTAAAAAAAGTTAAAGCCACCTATGACGATCTGAGTCGTGAAGGATTACGTGTTCTAGCCGTGGCGTCCAAAGAAATCAAGGAACAGAAAAAAGTTTATCGCGTCGACGAAGAGACGGGTCTTATCCTCCTTGGTTTCATGGCTTTCTATGATCCGCCTAAACTGAGCGCCAAGGAAACTCTTAAACTGATGAAGACTTACGGCGTAGAGATAAAGATCCTGACCGGCGATGCTCCCTTGGTCACGCAAAAAATATGTTCAGAACTTAATCTACAGGTCAAACAAGTAATCAGCGGTGACGAAATAGATCTTAATAAATTAAGCGATGATGAATTATTCCATAAAGCCAGGCCAGCCACTATCTGCGCCCGGCTTTCTCCTAGCCAAAAGGAACGAATAATCAGCGTCCTGAGGAAAAATAATCTAGTCGTCGGCTATTTGGGTGATGGTATTAACGACGCCCCAGCCCTAAAAAGCGCTGATGTCGGCATCTCTGTCGACAATGCCGTCGACGTCGCCAAAGAAAGCGCCGATATTATCTTAATGAAAAAGGGCTTACAGGAACTTATGGACGGAGTTATTGAGGGCCGCAAGACTTTCGGCAATACCATGAAATATCTCATGATGGGTCTAAGCTCTAATTTTGGCAATATGTTCTCCATGATTGGCGCCACTATTTTTCTGCCATTTTTCCCCATGACTGCCGGACAAATTCTGTTTAATAACTTCCTCTACGATGTCTCCCAACTATCCATCCCTTCGGACAGGGTTGATCAAGAATATCTGATCAAGCCGAAACATTGGGATATCCGCTTTATCAAAAGATACATGATCGTATTCGGCCCGATTAGTTCCCTGTTTGATTTTCTAACCTTCTTTCTCCTGTATAAAATATTTGCCTTGAGCGGCGGCGCCTTCCAGGCCGGTTGGTTCATAGAGTCGCTGGCCACCCAGACCCTGGTCATATATATTATCCGCACCAAGAAGATTCCTTTCTTGCAATCAGCCCCGAGCTGGGCTTTGGTTAGCACTACTTTAGCAGCGGTAGGCACCGGCTTGTTATTCGTCATGACTAATCTGAAACACATCCTAGGCTTTGACTCCTTAAGCACTCAAATCCTCTTGGTCTTAGGATTACTAGTAATATGCTACCTACTGATGGTAGAGATAACTAAAAGAATCTTCTATCATTACACCGAAGCCAAAATTCCTTCTATTTCTCACCTTAATTGACAGAAATTAATAATTTTGATAAAAAGAATAAACAAGTATTTTAATACTAGGCCGGTGGACCCGGTCTATTATATTTTATGGAAATCAGAAATATTGCCATTATCGCTCACGTCGATCATGGAAAAACTACAATCACCGATGCTCTCTTGCGCCAGAATGGCGCCGCCGATGATAGCGTCAGCATGGACAGCAACTCGCTTGAGCAAGAACGAGGCATTACTATCTACTCTAAAAATGCCAGTCTTTTTTATAAAGACACTAAAATAAATTTAGTCGATACTCCTGGTCATGCTGATTTCAGCTCTGAAGTCGAACGCATCTTACGCTCAATCGACTGCGTTCTCTTGGTTGTCGACGCTCAAGAAGGTCCGATGCCCCAAACCAAGTTCGTACTTAAAAAATCACTCGAACTAGGCCTCAAGCCCTTAGTAGCAATAAATAAAATTGATAAGCCAGCCGCCCGACCCAAAGCCGTAGAAGAAATGATTTATGAGCTTTTCTTGGATTTAGGAGCCAACGACGAGCAACTAAAATTCAAGACCGTCTATACCATCGGCCGCGAAGGCAAGGCCGGCTTACAGCTAGACCAGCTGGCCAACAACCTTAATCCAGTCTTAGATTTAATATTAGAGAACGTTGCTCCGGCAGCGACAGCGAGCATGCAAGAGGAACAGTTAGCTGCCCAGCCTTTCAACCTGGCTTATGATAATTTCTTGGGACGATGCGCTATCGCCAGGATATACAGCGGCAGTCTGAAAGCCGGGCAAAATGTCTATACTATTAAAATAAACGGCGAGACTCACGCTGGAAAAATTACTAAACTCTTCACCTTCAACGGCCTTAAACGTCAGGAAACGAACGAAGCTGGAGCAGGTGATATCGTCCTTCTCGCCGGCTTGCCGGATATTGATATCGGAGAGACAATCACGGATAACCCCGACCTCGAGGCCCTACCAGCTATCAACATCGACGAGCCGACAATCTGTCTCAGCTTCTTAGTCAATAATTCCCCTTTCGCTGGCCGGGAAGGAAAATTCGTAACTAATCGTCAACTCAAAGAACGCTTAGAAAAAGAGCTGGAGGTTAACGTCGGACTCAAGATAGATTTTTCGGACCCTAGCTTCTATAGGGTTTATGGACGAGGCGAACTCCATATCGCCGTTCTATTAGAAAATATGCGCCGCGAAGGCTATGAAATCCAGGTCTCCCAACCTCAAGTAATTATCAAAGAAAAAGACGGAGGCAAACAGGAACCTTTTGAAGAGGTTCTGATTGATATTCCTGACGCTTACACCGGTGCCATCATTGAGAGTATTTCTAAGCGTCGAGGACGTATGCTTGATATGAAAAGCCATAACGGCCAAACTCGTTTAATCTTTAAGATGCCTACCCGAGGGCTATTGGGCTACCGCAATGATTTTATCATTGCCACTCGTGGTGAAGGCATACTATGTTCTCATTTTACCGGTTTTGATGATTATGTCGGCGATATCGAAAAAAGTGAACTAGGCGCCATGATTTCGATGATAAGCGGTAAAGCCCTAGCCTATTCCCTTTGGAATCTACAGGAAAGAGGCGTACTTTATATTAAGCCCAACACTGAAGTCTATGAAGGCATGATCATCGGTAACGTTGCTAAAGGCAATGACATGACCGTCAATCCTATCAAAGGTAAACAACTAACCAATGTCCGCGCCTCTGGCACCGATGAAGCTATTATTCTGACCCCTCCTTGGGATCTCAGCTTGGAGAGGGGTTTAAGTATCATGAATAAGGATGAATATTTAGAAATTACGCCCCAGAATATCAGGCTTAGGAAACAAATCCTTAAAGAGGTGGACCGCAACCGAGCTAATAGAAAATAATTGAGATAAACAAAAACAGGCCCAAGAGGCCTGTTTTCAATTCCGCTGCGGGACCTGGATTCGAACCAGGATAAGCAGCTTCAAAGGCTGCCGTCCTACCTTTAGACGATCCCGCAAATAACAGCTAGATGTTATAAAAAATATCCGTAAAAGTCAACTGAAAATCGGATATTGATTATGGCTTATGTTTATAAGCTAGATCCTAGCGTATTTTCTAACCGCAAACAAACTGGCGGCTACGTTAATAAACAAAATCACTAAGAATTGCCAACCGAAAATAGGAAAGAATTTATCCAAGAAATAAGCGAGAATGTTAATATTATAACCAGCAAAAAAAGCTTCCAAATAAGGCTGTAGCAAACTCAAAAAGGGATAAAAGACGATAATTATCAAAAGCAAGCTGACTATAGTATAAACTAACGCGGAGGCTAGATAGGGCAAATAGATGAAATAATTTGAAGCGCCGACTAAACGCATGATTTCAATCTCCTGGCGATGAGTATAAATAGCCACTCTGACGGTATTATAGACAACCAGTAAGCTGGTCAAGAAAAATATAGAAATGAGCAAGAAACCAACCTCTTCAACCCGTTTGGTAATTCGATTGATCTTCTCTAATATCAAGGAGTTGTCAGAAAAATCTCGAGATTCAATTACTTCGCTATTAATCCTTTTCAGGCTTTCTATCAAAGCTTCGGTTTGGCTAACATCTTCAGGAGTGATCGTCAGGCTGGGTGACAGAGGATTTTGCCCTAACTCCCTGAGAGCGGCGATAACCTCCTGCTTGTCTTGATTCTGGGCGCGGAACTTTTCTAGAGCCTTATCTCTAGAGACATACAAAACGTTCTTAACGTTAGGCAAAGAGGCGACCTGATCCTTGACCGCGGCAATCTCGCTTTCGGTAGCCTCTGACTTAAAGTATAAACTGATATCCATTCGAGATTTGACCGCCCCGATTGCATTCTGACTAATAAGTTGGACGGTAATCAAAAGGTTGATGGATAACAGTGCTAAAAACAGAATCGTGACCGTAACGGCTGATAGCCAGACATTGCGAATTATATCTTGCAAGCTAAATTTTAAAACACGCCAAAAGAATAACATAATTTTCTTTACAATAAATATTTGCCCTGGGCTTGATCGCTAATGATCACGCCCTTTTCCATGGTAATCACACGACGATGTAAACGATTAACAATATCTTTATTATGAGTCACAAGAATAACGGTAGTGCCAAACTTGTTGATACGCAACAAAAGATTAATGATTTCTTCAGCATTGATAGCATCTAAATTGCCAGTCGGCTCATCAGCTAATAGTATCTTGGGCTGATGAACTAAAGCGCGGGCAATCACGGCTCTTTGCTGCTCGCCGCCGGAAACTTCACGAGGATAACGGTTGGCCTTATCTTCTAGACCGACAATTTTTAGGACGCTTGGTACGATCTTTTTAATCTTGCTCACCGGACTTCCGCAAACCTCCAGAGCAAAAGCGACATTCTCTTGCAAGGTTTTCTTAGGTAAAAGTTTAAAATCTTGAAAAATAACTCCGATTTGGCGACGCAAGAACGGCACTTCCCGCTTACTTATTTTGGTAATATCCCAATCACCAATAACTACTTGCCCCGAATCGATTCTTTCCTCGCCAATCAAGACTTTCACTAAAGTCGTCTTGCCCGCGCCCGACTGCCCGACAATCGAAACAAACTCGCCGGGACTGATATGCAAACTCAGGCCGTCTAAAACTTTAGAACGTCCGGCATAAGCCTTGGAAGCGTTAGAAATCTTAATCATAAACTTACTTATTTAAAATCCGACTACCAAAATTGATTAGCTGTTCATTATCGGCAAAGCTTTTTTGGCTACTAGTAGCCTTGAAATTCACGACAATCAAATTCCCCTTGGGCGTAGCCACTCTGGTCATCAAACAATAGCCGGCTTCATCCAGGTAACCGGTCTTAGAACCCAAGAACTTATACTTGCTAAGATCTAACAAGCGGTTAGTATTAGTTAAGGAATGCTTCTTTTTGGTATTCCTAGTACTGAACTGATATTTCCAGGTCGTACTGATCTTTTGCAAGGTGGCATTCTTAAAAGCTTCTTTAGTAATTATAGCATAATCCAGGGGTGAACTCATATTTTGCGGGGCTAAACCAGTCGGTTCAATAAATATCGTGTGATTAGCGCCAATCTTTTTAACCCAATCGTTCATCCTCTTAATAAATTCATCCCTCTTTAGACCGCTAACTCTCACCAAGGTCTCGACCGCGTTATTGGCTGACCCGATTAAGGCCGCATATAGGAAATCATTGATCGAAGCCGTTTCTCCATCTTTTAATTTCAAGAGAGCTGCTTCCCCGGGTTTGCAATACTTATAATTCATCTGTTCATCTTGTTTCTTATAAGCGACGACTTTCTTTAAATCGGGTTTAGTATCTAAGAAGATCTTCATGGCTGCTATCTTGGTCAAACTAGCCAAAGGCATGACCTGATCTTGATTCTTACCCCAAAGCAATTGGCCATCCGCCTCTTTGATGATGGCGGCAGCCACAGAGTAAATCTGGGGCTCGCTACTCAAGCTTGGCTTAATAAAATCATCTTCATACAAAGAGAAGCTTAAAGGCTCTATCCTGACAGAAATCAAACCCTCTTTAGTATCAGCAATTTTCTTGAAAGCTTCTTTATCCAAATCTACTACCCGGTCCGGGTGTTTTAAGCGATCGGGGCCGTAATCATTAATCGTGACGTCAACGAACTTGTTATTCTTATTATTATAGACCCTGATAACTGAGCCTTTCTTAAAATCAGGCGAGGCCGCAAAATTGCCTCCCTTATATTTATACCAACTAGCCGTGCCGCTGGTTAGGATCTGGGGCCGGGCAAAAACCGCGATCTTGCCTGATGGATAAGCGAATTGGGCTCGGACTTTGCTTTCACTAGGATAATCGATTGTATTAAGCGGTCGCCAAATATCTCCGTCCAAAAAATACATCTTCTTATAGCTGTTATTCTTGGGATAAGACATCTCTAGATATAAAGGAGAGCTGCTCGCGTTTATAACTGGGCTGGAGGAGGCGTTCAAGCTAAAATCATAAATAGGTCCTAGTTTTTCTAAATACCAAGGCCAAGAAGAGCTAGCTATCGACTCGCTCACTATCCAATCACTAGGCATCGTTCCCGGCAATTCCGGCCGTAAAGCCGCTGCCTGAACCTGAGAAGTAGTAAATAAAAAGATTAATAATAAAGCAAGGCTGTTTTTCAGGATATGTTTCATAAATTGACTTAAAATTTCAATTACGTTTATAATGGATAACAGGCAAGCAGGCGGGTGTCGTATAATGGTTATTATGTCAGCTTCCCAAGCTGAAGACGGCGGTTCGATTCCGCTCACCCGCTCTAAAAAATAAAGGCCGAGATAGCTCAGCTGGTAGAGCAACGCATTCGTAACGCGTAGGTCGTGGGTTCGACTCCCATTCTCGGCTCAAACATTATCTCTGCGTTTGAAAAAAATAACGCCACCATTTCGACCAATTACTACGAGTCGTCGCTGTTGTCGTCGTCGCTCCGCCATCATTTATAGCCTCGCTTTGGACAACCACGACTTTTTCTCCTGGCTTTTTCAGGCCCAAATTAAGACGAGCCTGCTCTTCCAAGGATTCGTTGGATTCTAAATAATCCAACATCGCGCTCAAATCTTTATTCTTACTCTCAAAGTCAGCGATTTCCTGCTGGATATCCTTAATTTCATTAGCTACCGCCCTTTGCTTGGCATAATTTTTCAGCAAAGGGACTAATATTATAAGCAAAAAAATCAAACCAATAAAAAAAACTAGGAGCTGGCTGGTCCAAAAATATGACAGGCGGCGACGCGGCAAGCCTTTGTTCTTGCCGATAAAGCTGGGCTTTGGATTATTCATGATAATTATCTTAAACAACTTATATATTATAATATAAAATCAAGAAATTGGCCAAAATAAAAATGACCCAGAAGGTCATTTTTGTTTTATCCTTGATTTAATTACTAATTTTACCTGATTCGTCTACCCGGGCCTTCGGAGTGACGAAAAACCCCATATATTTGCCACGCAAGAGCCTAACTTGGGCGTCAAGGCAAGGAATCGCGCCAAAAAGTATGATCGTTACCGGGACAAAAACCCATTCGATGACCATAAAGACATTCTTAATAGCTTTATAGCGGCGCGGCCGAGGCGGCAACAAGAGGGCCGAAATCAGGGCTGATAAAATCATACCCACCATGGCTAAATTCATCAAATTACGGCTAACCACCGGTAAATTAATAGATAGGACAGTGGCGTTAAAACGATCCCCTCCTAAAAGCATAGGTAACCAGCCGACGACCGCTATAATCAAGGCGCTCGTGGCCCAAGAATGGAAACCGTAAATTTGAATCAATATATGCTTCATCAGTTTCCGGTGATCAAGCTGGCGCCAGCGCTTAGTAGTATTAAATATCAAATAAGGGATATTTTCCGCCCCCCAAGCCCAACGGCGCTGCTGCTTATATAAATTAGACGCCGTCTGCCATAAGGTCTGATCCAGGGTAACATCCATCGAGACTGTATGATACAAAGGTTCGACCCGATAGTTGCCATTATAGTAAAGCAAACATTCCCAAAAAATACGGGAATCCTCACTAACCATGTTAGTCGACCAAAAACCTATATCAAGCAAAGCCTTGAAAGTCATGGAGTGGGAAGAATAAGTCACGAGCTTTTCCTCCCTGATCTGCATCATCATCTGCCAGAAGGTATTAGAGGAAGCAGCTAGACGCGAAAAGAAGGGTGCTTCCCAAATATTATTATGATAAACCGGAATTGGCTGATAAGAAGCCCGATAAGGTTCAGACACGCTGAGAAACTTATAAGCCAAGGCGTAAAAATATCCCGGACTGACAACCGTATCGATGTCAAAAACACTGACCAGGATGTTATCATAAGGCAACTGCTCGGGATCAATGATTTTAGCTTTAGCTTCTTTCATCGCCCAGGCCTGATTGGCGCCCTTGCCTTTAAGCTCGCCCGGAATGTCACCAGGATGGAAAGTAATTAAAAAATATTTAAAACGAGAAGAAAATTCTTGTTCAATAATCTTAGCCTTCTCTCGGGCAGAAACGCCAGCCCGATCCTCCATCGCTAAAACTACCAACATCCTTTCCCTGGGCCAAGAATCATTCTCAATCGCCCGCAAACAGGTTCGCAGTATTTCTAAGCTTTCCTGATAAGTCGGCAGGATAATTACCTGCCACAAATCTGAATGTTTCAAGCCTTGTTTGGCCAAACAATCCGCCGGCAAATCTTTTTGAGGATCGAGTGCAATCTGTTTTTCATCTAATAGGCGGCACTGTTCGCGCCAATTTACCCGCTTACCTTTCTTTAATTTAAAGAAGGAGGTGAGAAGATAAATAGCTAGATATAAAACTAATAAAAGCCAATAAACGTCAAAGGCGATTAAGAAATAAGCGACCCAGACTGGCTTAAAATAAGAAAAAATGATCAAAATTAAAAGCGTACCTAAGGATAAGAATCCAGGCAATATTTCTAATATTCGATAAAATTTCCGGTCTCTACCGGATAATTCCGTCGCTTTTCCAACTTTCAGGTAGTCCATAGACAAACTATAAATTTAAGACTCCCTTACTTTTTAACGCAAAAAGGCAACGAGCGCAAGCACTGACGTCGACGTCAGCATCATGAGCTTCGGCAAAATTTTCGCCGAACAATTTAAAATGCAACTCTGAAAGATTGGGCCATTTATATGAACCGCGCCCATTCGGCAAAGCACAAAAATTGGCGCTAGCTTTCATGGTGCAAATCTTCTTGGCTTCCTCCACTACATCCTTTATGCTGTGCCGCCAAAATTCGGCACCGATAATTTTTTCATCAAAGCTGATGTTGTGGCCGACTAAAAATTCCGCCCGCCTGACTTGAAGAGCAAATTTTTCTAAGACCTGACGCAGATCTTCACCGAGCCTCAAGGCCTGTTCATGGCTGATCCGGTGGATACGCGTCGCCTCTTCCGGTATAACAAAACCGTCTGGACGGATAATATGGTTATGCTTCTCCCATAAATTTCCATCAGCATCATAAACCTGCCAAGCCAGTTGCACGAGTCGCGGCCAATTATCAGAATCACTGACCGGTGCTTGGTAATTCTTCGGTAAGCCGGTAGTTTCCGTATCAAACACTAAATACATAAGCTGATAATAATAATTCCGCGCGAGCGCGGAAATTAAAAAATAAGATTATTAGGATCTTAGTCCTTAAAAACCACTTCCTCCCCTTCACTAAAATCTTGACCACTTAATCTAGGCGCTGGAGTAACTACGCTTGGCTTAGATTGTGGTCGCGAAGTCTTTTCCGGCCGACCCCTAAAATCCAGGGGTTGGATATTCTTCAAATCTTGCAAAGACAGGCTAGGGGCATTATTTTCTAAAGATAGTTTAGCTAATTCAGCCTGTTTGGCAAGCTGCCTGGCTTCTAGCTCTTGTTTCTTATCTTGCTTTTTCTTACTCAAACAATCCTTGCAGAAGATTGGCCTGATTCCATCCGGCACGAAAGAAACTTCGGTAATCACGCCACAAGCTGAGCACTCAGCTTTAATACCACCCTGACCCTTAGTTCCGACAGTCTTGGCGCTTCCCCTGTCTTGACTAACGACTTTCGGCGCAGTTACCGGCGTCGCGCTTAATGATTCTAATTGTTTCGGAGATAAAGTAGCCGGACTCTTCCTCAGCTGGAAATTATCTTCATTAGGATTAATATTTTTTACCACTGTCATGTTTTCTTCATAGCTCTCATGCCAGTTCATAATCTTCTCTTCCACCGCTTCCCGTTCGGAAGCATACTTCTCTCGAGAATAATGAATGACTTTCTCGGTGTTTCCCGTCTTTTCTTCCCTAGTTAAGGGCGGTAAACCGCGAGCAGAAAAAGGGTTGGAAGAAATGCCGTCGATCATCAGCTTCAAATACATCTCGTATTTAGGCAAATTAACCAAGTCTTCTTCGGTAAAAGTCGGAGTAAACTCCTTGACCAATTCTTCGGCATCAGTCGCTCCCACTCGGAAGACGACCATCGTGCCGACATTACCAAAAACAGCCGGTCGCACCTTATCGCTGAGCTGTTCGATATACTGATGGGCCAAGATCAAATTCAAACGGTATTTACGGGCTTCTGATAAGATATTAGCAAAGCTATCGGTCGAAAAATTCTGAAATTCATCAATATAAAGATAGAAGTCGCGCCGATCCTTCTCGGGCACATCCACCCGGCTCATGGCCGCTAACTGAATCTTGGTAATCATCATCGCTCCCAAAAGAGCCGAATTATCTTCGCCAATCCTGCCCTTGCTTAAATTCATGATTAAGATCTTTCCGTGATCCATGATATCACGGATATCAATGGCTGACTTGACTTGGCCGATAATATTTCTCATCAAAGAGCTGGACAAGAATTGGCCGACTTTATTCTGGATAGGAGAAACAGCTTCCGCCGCAAACTTATCCGCATAGGAAGCAAATTCTTTCTCCCAGAAAGATTTGACTACTGGGTCCTTAATGTTAGCTACGACGCGTTTTCGATAGTTCTTATCGGATAACATTCTGACTACCCCTAAAAGAGTAGAACCGGGAAAATCTAAAATCGCCAAAATAGCATTACGCAAGATATATTCTAGACGTGGCCCCCAAGAATCAGCCCAAAGTTTTTGAAAGACTCCGATCAAGCCAGAAGCCACTAGATGGCGCAAATGGGCATCAACTTGTTCGACTACGTTAAAGGCAATCGGGTAATTTATATCTGAAGGATTAAAATAGACTACCTCGTGAATCCGATTGCTTGGAATATACTCGATAATCTTTTCTGCTAGATCGCCATGAGGATCTACAACCGCCACGCCGTGTCCGGCCCGGATATCATCCACGATCATATTCTCTAGAATGGTTGATTTACCCATACCAGTTTTCCCAATCAAATACATATGCCGACGTCGATCGTCAGTTTTGATGCCGAATTTCTTAAATTCGTTACGAAAGGTTGTCTGCGCAAAAAAAGCTATTTCTTGAGGCATAACGCTATCTTAATAAATTATCAGGATTCTCATTAGCATTAAGGCTGGTGGTGCCGCTATCTAAGCCATAAGCAGCTAGGAGATCTCTAAAAAGGGGCGGTAAATATAATAAGCCCCAGACGATCGGGATGACGATCAAAAACACCTTGACCCAGCCGATAATCTTTTGCCAACGGACATAGGTCTTAACATAGCGAGACAATTCCAAAATTTCTTGACTCACCGCCAAGTTTTTTTCTAATAGAATTCTCATGTCTTCTGACTCAGTAGAGAGACGAGATTTCACATCTGCCATAGATTTTAGTTTCTTAGTTCGCAAAGTTCGACAAACGCCTGGCCTGCTTTAGCCATCGCCCGCATTTCCTGGGCAGAAAAAGGACGAGCCGACTCATAATCCGGATTAACTAAATCCGTATCTGACTTAAAAGATTGTAAATACCACTTGCTAGCACCTTTAATCAGCTGTCCCATCGCAGGGATATCGCTAGCTTCAATCAGCCCCGGAACCAAGGTTGTACGGAACTCATAGGGCAAACCGCTAGCCATTATTATTTTAACACTTTTTTTTATATTATTACAGTTAACTGCTACGCCAACGCTAGCAGAATATTTTTCTAAAGGAGCCTTTAGGTCCATAGCAATATAATCGAGCAGCCCATCCTTGATCAATCTCTCTAAAACCTCGGGATTAGTGCCGTTAGAATCAAGCTTCACTAAATAACCCAGATCCTTTACCGTCTTGATAAACTCGGGTAAATCAGGATGCAAAGTCGGTTCTCCGCCAGTGATGACCACCCCCTCTAACTTGCCTTGGCGGCTTTTTAAAAAAAGAAAAAGGTCTGACTCTTCAAGAGCCGGACCTTTTTCCTTATTAGGTAAGACAAGCTGGGGATTATAGCAAAAGTGACAGCGAAAATTACAACCTTGGGTGAAGATAATCGCGGCTAAATGCTCGGGGTAATCTAATAAGCTCAATTTTTCTAAACCGCCGATTATCATATATTTAAAAAGCTAAAAACTTACCTGGACAGTCCTCTATTTTTCACAAACCTTAAAAGTCTTCCGATCCTTATACTCGGCCGCTTTGCCTTTGTTGTAATTCTGAACCGGGGTTAACCAACCGACGACACGGCTGTAAACAATGCATTCTTGACGTTGAGTTTGCACAGGGCTCATATTTTTTAATTTTGCCTGGGATGAATGCTTCAAGGATTCCGTTCTCAAACCATTAACCCAAACTTTTATTTTATTTATAATTTTTATATTAATTCAATGATAGCAAGCTAGGCTTCTACTCTGACCACCTCTTCATGCTTCAAGTCTTCCTGATAACCGATTTCTTCATCGCATTTAGGGCAATACTTATGTTCACCCGATAAATAGCCGTGTTTAGGACAAATTGAGAAAGTCGGAGTAATGGTGAAATAAGGCAAACGGTAATTTTCGATGATTTTACGAGCTAATTTCTTAGCGGCTTCACCATTATTCAAGCGTTCCCCTAGGTAACCGTGCAGAACCGTGCCGCCCGTATACTTTACTTGGAGCTCATCCTGTAGGTCTAAAGCAGAAAATATATCGTCAGTATAACCGACCGGCAAATGCGTAGAATTAGTATAATAAGGATCGGCCTTCTGGTTCTTGACTGCATTATTATTGGCGCAAATGATGTCAGGATAAATCTCTTGGTCCTTCTTGGCAAAACGATAGGTGCAACCCTCACCCGGAGTCGCTTCCAGATTGTATAAATTATTAGTTTCGTTCTGATAATCCATTAATTTTTCTCTCATGAAATCCAGGGTTTCAGCGGCGAACTTATGACCTTCGGGCGTTGTAATATCCTGGCCCAATAAATTAAGGGCGCATTCATTCATGCCATTAATGCCAATGGTATTGAAGTGATTCTGCCAATAAGTGCCGAATCTCTGATAAATCCCATCGAGGTAATACATAGAATAGGGATAGAGACGATCCTTAGTAAACTTCTCAATTACCTTGCGTTTTATCTCTAAACTTTCTTTAGCTAAGTCCATGAGATCGACTAAACGTTTTCTGAATTCATCTTGATCCTTGGATAAATAGCCCAGGCGAGCCAGATTAATAGTTACCACCCCCAAGCTTCCGGTCAGCGGATTGGCGCCGAACAAGCCGCCACCGCGCTTTCTTAATTCCCGGTTATCGAGGCGTAAGCGGCAGCACATTGAGCGGGCGTCATCGCGCTTCATGTCAGAATTAACAAAATTGGAAAAATAGGGGATGCCATACTTAGCGGTCATTTCCCATACCGGCTTCAAACATTCCCTGTCCCAATCAAAATCCTTATCGACCGTATAGGTAGGAATCGGGAAACCGAAGACGCGCCCAGTCGAGTCGCCTTCGAGCATAACCTCAGCGAAGGCCTGGTTGAACATATCCATTTCCGCCTGAAAATCCTTATATTTTTCTGGCATTATCTTGCCGCCGATAATCACATTTTCCTCTCCGACTAAAGGAGAAGGGGTTACATCCATTGTAATATTAGTAAAAGGAGTCTGAAAACCGACGCGAGTCGGGACGTTAATGTTAAACATGAATTCTTGCAGACTCTGCTTGACGTCCTTATAGCTCAAATTGTCATAACGGATAAAAGGAGCGAGATAGGTGTCAAAATTAGCGAAAGCTTGAGCGCCGGCAGCCTCACCCTGCATCGTATAGAAAAAATTGATAATTTGGCCTAAGGCACTACGGAAATGCTTCGGGGCATTACTTTGGACTTTTTCCCGGACACCTCGGAAACCGCGAGTTAAGAGGTCTTTTAAGTCCCAGCCGCAACAATATGGAGCGAGCAAACCTAAATCATGGATATGGAAATCACCGTTGACGTGGGCCAAGCGAATCTTCTCTGGATAAAGCTTATTCAGCCAATAACGGGCCGAGATGGCCGAGGCTACGTAATTATTCAAGCCCTGGACGGAAAAGCTCATGTTACTGTTCTCTTTTAAGCGCCAATCCGATTGTCCCAGATAGCTTTCCATTAATTTTTCGTCCTCGGTCGCCTGATTGATATCACGGAGCTGGCGATGCTGATCACGATAGATGATAAAGGCTTTGGCAATCCGGGTTTGTTTCTCTTCAATCAAGGTTTCCTCGACTAAATCCTGGATTTCTTCAACCGCGGGAATACTATTCTTATGAAATTTAATACGCAGCTTCTCTACTACCTTATCACTCAACTCTTGATAAAGAGCTTCGTTATTAATACCAACCGCCATCGCCGCATTTTTGATGGCTTTGGTGATTTTTTTCTGGTCAAAAGCGGTAATATCGCCGGACCGTTTACGAATCTGGGTGATCATTTCAAGCATAGGGATTTTGAAATTATTTTTTATCTTTAATTAGCTTATTAAGCTCCTTCTTGAATTCATGGGCGTCCTTAAAAGACTCATAGACGGAAGCATAACGGATATAGGCGACTTGATCGAACTTTTTCAGGCTTTTCATAACCACCTGGCCGATCTGGCGCGAGGTGATTTCTGATTTTTGGAGCTTTTGCAGGTCCCGCTCGATATTATGAATTAATTTTTTGAATTTATCTTCGGTAATCGCCCTTTTTTCTAAGGCTTTCTTTAAACCGCTGGTTAATTTTTCCCGGCTATAAGCCTCTCTCCGCCCATCCCGCTTAACTATCACCAAATCTAGGAGCTCAATCTCCTCATAAGTGGAAAAGCGGAAATCACATTTCAAACACTCGCGGCGGCGGCGGATTGAAAGTCCGTCGGCCGCTACCCGTGAATCGATTACCTTGGTATCATGATAGTAACAAATCGGGCATTTCATAGGCTTTTTACCATATTTAGTGGCCTCTTTAGGCTTCAAACACTAAATATTGTGGTACACCTATATTTTAGCAAAATTGGGAATAAGGGTCAAATAGGCTAATTTTCCTGAAAAAATAATATTTTTTACAAAAAATCATAAATTCTGTGGATAACTTAAACAATCTTTACTAATAAAAAAAGAGGCTCCTGTGTTATTCAGAAACCTCGTGGGTTATTGTTTTTAAGATCGCCATAATTGATATAAATTAAAGAAATCTACGCCCACTTCAATTACGTGGAAGGGCTGGCCGAAATCGGTGCCATAACGAAGGCGATACTGGAGGTTGAACGCCTCTAGATACCTATCGCCCTTCATGAAGGAAAAAGCTATGCCCGTACCATATTCAAATAGGTCTTTACGGCTGCCACCATCATATAAATATCCAAGTACAAGCTTGGGTTCCAGCCGCCCGCGGCCTGAATGTATCTTTTTTCCGGTAGATTCGGCTTGTACCTTGAAATAGGTCTTATTCGTGGCTTTAAAGTTTAGCCATTCGTCCTCGATAATGCCTGTTCGTTTAGACCAGAAAGGCTTTTGGTACATAATGTTAACCTTATAGCTTCTAAACCAACGATTAAGATTGTCGTTGATATTAGCTCCGAAGACGCCATAAAAACCATAATCCTTTTGCCAGGCTTGATTAATATAACCACGATCATGGCCGTAATCTCTGAAAATTTTAAAACCTGGTTGAGCCCAGAATGAATAGGAGCGGGTTACGCCCCACTTGCCCCAACCATCAAGAGCTGGCCCGAGGGTAAACTCGGTAGCCACGAAATCATAATCATTAAAGCGTACATATACTCTGGTGGTATTAGTAAATACACCCCAACGCATACTGCCTTTCTTGGCCATCAAGCCTAAGCAGGCATAGGTATAGCCGCCAGAACCGCTGTAATCAAACATGTAGCCGCTACCGATAAAAATGCTCGGTTCCAGCACCGTACTGTCAGCCGGTTTAACGCTTGGCGGCCTGATAGAATCCTGAGCAAACAGGATATTAACTATAAGCATGAACATAGACGCCATCGCCAAGGACATGCAAAATTTAAGGGTTTTCTTCATTATTTCCTTCGTTTTAAGTTACTATTATAGGGTTATTAAAGATCTATTTATAATCTATAAGATAGAATGCATGATAATACAATATAAAATATAAAATATAAAATGTCAATAGTAATTAATAATTGACATAAAGCCAAAAAAACAATAAGCTGATATATTAAAAGATCTTTCTAAACAACAAAAACCGATATAATGAAAAACATTCTTCTAATCACCGTTTTGGCCGTCTTTTCGGCCTGGTCCGCTCGGGCCCAAATCGATTTTAAAAACGCCTCAAAGGAGGAAGTTGCCAAATTCTATGCCTCCCTGCCAACCGACAGGGTTCTGAAAGATTTCAGGCTTAATCCGGAAATCAACCCGGAGGTAAAGGTGCTAGACGCTGACTCCAGTACTGTTATTAAAGCTAAAGGAGAAATCCTGTACGAAGAGAGGTGGCTCTATTCCTATTACCTCCAAACCATTGCTCCGACCGGTGTTTACCATGGCTGGGTCGATCAGGGCAAACACTACGTCCTAATGATTTCTGCCAACCGACAAAGAGGCCTTATTTTCCTCAAGACAGCGAAAGGCTATGAATCCCTGGCTCCTAACGATATCGCCTGGATAAGGGGCAAGCTGTTCGAGCTTAAAGACGCCGGCCAAGGCCTGATAATCGCTCGCATTATCCATGTTCCTAGTCAAAGGATAAGTGATTCATTCATCGTCATTGATCTTGTTTCTAAAAACGTGGAAACGTTTGACTAAATTGGTAAGCTCCTAAAAAGGGGCTTATTTTAAAAGAAGGCCCTTTGAGAGCCTTCTTTTGAAAATTTAGAAATTTCTTAACCCATCTTCTTCCGAATAAATGCTGGCACGCTCAAATCATCCTCTTCCTGTTTCTTCTCCGGCTTCTTTTCTATAACTGGCCTATTCTGGATGTTCTTAAAAATCGAAAGCTTGCTTTTCTCTTCTGGCGCCGTTTCTTTTTCTATCTCCTTCTCCATAAAAGCGCTGGGGGTATAGGCCTTGCTTACTTCCAATTTTGGACTACGTCCCTTGCCGTCAAAACCAGTAGCGACGACCGTAATCTTAATCTGATCTTTAAGCTTTTCATCAATAACTGCTCCGAAGATGATCTTGGCTTCATCGTCAGCCGCCGAGGTAATAACTTTAGCCGCTTCACTGACCTCGTTCATGGTCAAGTCTGTGCCGCCAGTAATGGTAAAGACGATACCCCGAGCACCATCGATCGACATATCTAACAGATTGGAATTAATAGCGGCTTTAGCGGCTTCAATCGCCTTGTTCTCACCGCCAGCCTGGCCAATACCCATCAAAGCAGAACCAGCATTAGCCATGACCGCCTTAACGTCGGCAAAATCAGCATTAATGATGCCAGGAACGGTAATAATTTCGGCTATTCCCTGGACACCTTGGCGCAAAACATCATCAGCGATCGTAAATGCCTCTAACAGCGAGGTTTTCTTATCAATAACCTGTAATAATTTATCATTAGAGATAGTAATTATCGTATCAACTTTATCAGCCAGCTCAGCATAGGCCCGATCGGCAATATTTTTCCTCTGGCCACCCTCAAACACAAAAGGTTTGGTAACAACCGCGACTGTCAGGGCCCCTAAGTCACGAGCAATCTGGGCTACTATCGGCGAAGCGCCTGAACCGGTGCCACCGCCCAAGCCGCAGGTCACAAAAACCATATCACAATCCTTTAGGGCCTCTCTCAGGTCATTCTGAGACTCTTCGGCCGCCTGGCGGCCTAAATCCGGGTTCATACCCGCTCCTAAGCCCTTGGTAACAGTCTTTCCGATATGAATTTTCTCTTTGGCTTTATTATAATGCAAAGCCTGGATATCCGTATTAACAGCCACGAATTCCACCCCCTTGATGCCGGCCTCAACCATACGGTTGACGGCGCTTCCGCCGCCGCCGCCGACGCCGACTACCTTTATTTTAGCAAAGGTCTCTACTTCTGGTTTTACTTCCGCCATAAGTTTATATTTAATACTTTTTATTTTGGCATTATTTTCTGGAAAAAGCCTTTAGTTTTTTCGAATATCCCTTTTAGATTCGGCTTAAAGCCAGCTCCGCTACCAGCCGCTCCATTTTCACCGCTGCCACCCCAAACTACCAAGCCTAAAGCGGTCAGAAACTCTGGATGCTTAACCTTATCAATAATTACTTTCGTATTTCTAGCCTCCCCATTGCCAGCCGGTAAACGCAATTTCTTTTTGGCAATATCGATTAACCCGTTAAGTTCGCTGCCACCACCGACGAAGACTACGCCAGCTGGCAACATCCCGGCTCGGTCGATCTTTTTAAATTCATGCTCCACTTTTTCTAAAATTTCTTCCACCCGAGCCTCGATAATTTCAGCGACATACTTACGGGAAATCAGGGAAATATCATCATGAACCTCTTCTTCTTTAACTAAAGCGCTGATATCAACCTCTTCTTTGCTAGAAAATACTGCCGGATTTGCCTGGCCATATTCCTTCTTTATCCTTTCCGCTAAGTTGATTGGGCAACGCAAGCCAATAGCAATGTCGGAAGTAATATGTTCGGAACCGATTGGCAAAATAGCCGTATGGATCAAGGTCCTTTCTTCATAAACAGCTAGCGAGGTGGTCGAAGACCCGATATTAACCAAAGCCACCCCCAGCTCCTTCTGCTTTGAGCTTAAAACTGCCTCAGCCGCGGCTAAGGGAGCCAAAACCAAATCCTCAATCTCTAAACCGGTCCGATATATAGCCTTAGTTAGATTTTTAATCTGCGTACTTAAGCCTTGGACTATTAAAGTTTCCACTTCCAGCCGGATGCCACTCATGCCAATCGGATCTTTGATGTCAGCCTGATTATCAACCGCGAATTTAACCGGCAAAACATGGAGTATTTCGTAATTGACCGGCACGGCTAAGGCTCTGGCGGCTTCGACAGCACGCTCCACGTCATTATGGCTTATTTCGCCGTCGCTTTTAGAAACGGCTACCACGCCTTTGTTGCGCTCGCACTTGATATAAGGATCATTTATGCTAACCCAAACGCTAGAAATAGGCACGCCAATTAAACGCTCCGCCTTTTCCAAACAAGCAGAAATAGAAGAAGTTGCCTCCTCGATGCTATTGACTATTCCTTTACTAACGCCAGCGGTCGGCACAGACACAGCGCCAATAATCTGTAATTCATCACCAGCCAAACCGGAAACCTGTTGGCCGATAACTAAACGGATAGAGGTTGAACCAATGTCTAAACCGGCGATAATGTCATTTTTCATAGACACTTTAATACCGAGCCGGCTTGGCCGGGTCGGTGTTTTATTTATATAAGCTAATTATACTAAATTTTATAAATTTTAACAATAAAATTCTCCGCCCTGGAGGCTAGGCTCTAAGGGTCAGATAGTAGCCAATGATTGCCTGCCCGAAAAGCAGGATAATTATGGCTCCAATAGCCAAAAACACACCTAAAGGCAGCTTAGAACCCCATTTTTTCCGACCGCTTATCATTAAGGCTAAGCCCACCAGGGAGCCCAGAAAATAAGAGCTAATTATCATCAGCCACCAGCTGGGCAAATCAGGAAAGATAAAACCTAATAATAAGCCTAGCCAAATATCACCTTCCCCCAGGCCGCGACGCCGCGTCACTACAAATTGGAGCCAAAAAAAGCCAGCGCTGATAAGGGCAAAAACCAAGGAACTCAGCCATCCCAAACCCAAAATAATATTTAAAATAAAAATTATAACAGCCGCCGGCCAAATAACTAGATTGGAAATAAGATACCAGCGTAAATCATAAACCAAGACTATCATCATGGCAGCGATAATGAAATAATCTCGACCCAAAGACAGATAAAAACGAGCTGAGCTAAGATGGAATAAGATGTCGCTTGAGGTGTAGGCGCTTAACTGCGCCCAACCACCAAAATTCTTAATACCCGCTAAGACAAATAAAACCCCTGTCAATAATTCAAGCGCTGGATACTGCCAAGAGATCCTTTTATGGCAATGACGGCAATGTCCGCCTAAAATAATGTAACTTAGCAGCGGGATATTATCATACCAAGCGATCTGGTGCCGGCATTCCGGACAATATGAACGTCCCCAAAGGCTCTCTTCCTTATATAAGCGCCAAATCAGACAATTCAAAAAGCTGCCAATAACCAGACCGAAAACAAACATCGATAATAATAAGAAGAAAACCATAAAAATTTAAATTAATAAACTGTTATTTTAAATATAGTTGGCGTAAAGATTCTAAGTCCGGATTATCCGGCGACAGCTGGAGCGCTTTATTCAGATAATCAAGAGCCTTAACTTTATCTCCCGCCTCACGATAAGAGAGACTGATAGCCAGCGGCCAAGCATAATCTCCCGGGCTGCGCCTAAAGCCTAATTCATTATAATAGACCGCCTTAACAAAATCGTGACGGAGGTAGTAAGTATCAGCGATATTTTTATAGAGAGTGAAGTCGCTGGGATTAGCTAAATAAGCCTGATGATAATGCCTGGCTGCTTCAGAATAATCGGCCCGCTGGAAATTCATATCCCCCCATTCTTTCTCTAAACGATAACGGTAAGTTAGGGCGACCTGGCGATGCTGAAAATTCATTTGCGGATCAGCTACATCGGGCATATGTTGGAGCGCTAAGCTAAAATTGTTTTCTGCCTGCGGCCAATCTTTTTTCAAACCAGCAATCCGCGCTCCGTCCAGATAGGTCTGGGGTAAATTGGGCCCTAATTTGCTAGCTGATTCCCAGTCTTTGTCGGCTTCGCTAAAATTGCCCAAGACAGCGCTCGCCTTAGACCTAGCTAATAAATTTTCATAACCCCAATCGGGTAAAACCGGAATCGCTTGGGATAATTTAATAAGGCCGAATTTCTTTACGCTTAACTCAGAGATTGATGGCCAATCGCTACTTAGTTGGTTAGCAAAGATTTGGCGGTAATAGACCTGGTTATTAGGGCTAGTACTAGTGTGAACCAAGTAGTTATCCAAAATATAAGCGGTAAAGTATTTTTTATCAAACAGATTAAAATATAAGGCATTAAAATAATGATCGGCGATCAGGATCTTGACCTGGAAAGCCATCTGCCAAGTCGCCATGACTACCACGGCGATAGCCAGTAAAATCTTAAGTTCTTTTTTCATTTCTCCACCTAGAATTACCTGGCGATGCTTTAATCTTTTCGATAAATTCTCTAAGCGCTGGCGGATTAGCTGCGGCCACAAACCCGGCTCTTGGCCTGCTTGCTGATAAGAAACGTGCAAAGCCACTAAAACCGCTAACAAGGAGAAGAAATAAATGTTACCGCTGACGAAAGAAAAACCAAAAACCAAAGAAAGCAGGTAGGACAGGATGGCAAAGGCCAAGCTTTGATTAAGAAAATAATCATCCCCAATCTTCAAATTATCTTTTAACAGGCGCCAGATGAAATAGAACAAAACCAACCAGGCACATAATCCAACGAGTCCGCCAGCCAAAAGTATGTCTAATAATAAATTATGAGCGCGATCAGTGTAGGCATTTATATTCCCATCCGCGCCCCATTGAGGCTGATAAGCGGCTAAAAACACTTGGGAATAATTTTCCAAGCCGTGTCCTAAAATTGGGTGCTTGGCTATCGCCGGCAGACTTATGTCCCAGAAACGCAAACGAATAGCGACACTACCTGATTGGAAGCTAAACATGGCCGATAATCTCCCGTCTGAGATCTTATTAACTCCGAAAGCCGACAAAAATATTAGAATTAGGGCAAAAATAGAGACAAGCAATTTTCGGCTTTTCGACCATTTAAGCCTGCGCCACAGATACAACAAAAAGAATAAGCCGATACTGACAAACAAGGCGACCCAGGCGGCGCGGCTAGCGGTAAAAAGCAAGCAGATGGATTGGAGAATCAGGGCTAAAGCTGGAAGAAGCTTTCGCCACAAACCCCTGTTTTTCACTAGATAATAAAAACTAAAAGGAATGTTAATCAGGAGCCAAGAGGCTAAAAAATTAGGTTGGCCGAAAGAAGAAAAAGTCCGCCTAGTAATAAGAGGCGGTTCCGGCCAGCTTAAGAAATCCAAACCCCAGAATTGCATGATGCCATATAGGCTGACCAAGCTCGAACTAACCAGGATAGTAATGAATAATCTCTTTAAATTCCTGTTTACCCTAGCTTTCAAGCTAAGCTCTTCCGTCTTATTCAGAAAAGAGTTATTCAGGCTTAAAATATTAAATACTAGCAAAATAAACCATAAAAAATAGAAAAGGTAATTCACTAAGCCCTCCTGGCGCGCATAAGAACCCCAAAAGCTAAGACCAATATTAGAAGAACATAAGCAAATTAGAGCCAGCAAAGAAACAAACAAGATTGGAGCAATAAAATAACGTCCAGCCAGGCGACTAAGACTTGGCTCGGCCTTAAAAGGAGAAAAAGGATAATAAAATATTATCCTTAGTAGGCTCAGAGCAAGCAAAAAAAGAACTCCTATCCGGAAAAGCACCAATTTATCAAGTTCAAAAATATTATAGGTCGGAAACAGGATTCCGAAATATAGAGGAACGCCAAAAACCAGGGCTAAAGCACTGACTTCGCTGAGCATATCCAAAATATCGCGTCCGAAAAATTTTTTCATAAATGGCTAGCTTAAACTATTCTGATTATAACACAAGTAAAAAAGAGCTGGTATGGCCAGCTCTTTCTATATTTAACACTATCAGACTGAATTACTTACCGCGCTTAGCTTGTAATTTCTCCCAAACTACTAAAACTGGACTGGCGATGAAAATCGAGCTATAAGTACCGATAAAGATACCGATCGCTAGAGCCAAGGCGAAATCCTTGATGGTAGCACCGCCAAAAAACAAGATGGCTAATAAAGCTAAGATAGCTGATAAAGAGGTGTTAACGGAACGAGTAATAGTTTGGTTGACGCTGGCGTTAACCGTGCCTTCAAAATCTAGGCTACTCTTGGGCAGATTCTCCCTAATACGATCAAAAACGATGATAGTATCGCTGACGCTGTAGCCCAAAACCGTTAAAACCGCCGCGATAAAAGGAGTATTTATCTCTATGCCGTAGAAATGTCCTAAGACAGAAAAGACTCCGAGGATAAATAAAACATCATGGATCAAAGCGATAATAGCTGCCGCGCCATATTTCCAAGAAGAAACCGGCTTGGACACCTTACGGAAGGCGTAGGATATATAAAGGATAATGACGATTAAGACTATAAAAGCAGAATTAAAGGATTTGCTTTTAAGCTCTTGGCCGATCGAAGGACCGACAGAATCAAAGCTTAGCTCCTTGATGCTAGCATCCTTATTATTTTTAACTGCTAAATCCTTAAGCATGCTCAATACCTGCTGATGCGCTTCCTCGTTATTTTCTTTAAAACGTAGGATAACTGAAGATTCGGTGGGTTGGATAACAAGATTGTGCAAATTAGCATCCTTGAGACCATCCTGGATTTCGGTAATCTTGGGTTGGTAGTTCTTAAACTCTACCTCCATCAAACTACCTCCGGTGAAATCGATCCCGAAGTTAAGGCCCCAGAAAAACAGGGCACAAATCGAAGCGATGGCCGCCAGGGTAGACAGGGACAAAAAGATTTTTCTCTTTTGAATAATTTTATACACCATATATTTCTTATGAATATGCGATTTATTTATTTTCTCCTGATTCCAACTTCCGTCTCACCCCTAATAGCCATAGGTTTTTCTCCAAGCGCTTTCCTGCCGCTAACAACAGGAATATCCTGGTAATAACGATAGCGCTAAACATAGAGACGGCGACACCGATAAATAAAGTGGTGCCGAAACCTTGGACTGAAGAAGTTCCGAAGAACATCAAGATGAAACAAGTTAAGATGGTCGAGACGTTGCCGTCGCGGATTGAGGGCCAAGCTCTTTTAAACGCGTTATCTAGGCCCAGACTTAAAGACTTGCCTTCCCGTAGCTCTTCCCGAAGACGGGCAAAAATCAAGATGTTCGCGTCGACGGCAATCCCGATAGACAAGATGAAGCCGGCGACACCGGATAAGGACAGGGTGACTGGCTTTAAAGCGTAAAAGAACAATAAGATGCCCACCACCACGAACAAAAGGGACATGACGCCATTAAATAATTTCAATTCATTAAAAGTATAGAACATGAGACTGACCATCAGGGCCACAATAATCAAGGCAAACCAGACTGGCAGGGCTTTAAATATCGCCAATACGGTCAAACCGTAAACCAATAAAGAAATAACGGACAAGAAGCCTGGTAAACGATAATATAAGATCATGAACAAAGACACAAGAAGTAAACCGATCAAACCGGCTTTCAAACTATTATCGATTGACTTAGAACCCAAACTTGCTTCGACCGTCTTCTGGGATACCAAAGAAATAGGTACTGGCAGAGCTCCGGAATTCAAACGCTTAACCAACATCTTAGCCTCATCGGTAGAAAACTTGCCGGAAATGACCGCCTGCCCCCCGGTAATCTTATCATTAACGGTGGGAGAACTAATCAAATATCCATCCAAAAAGATCGCTACCGGTTTGCCAATATTACGACCAGTAATATCTTCGAATAATTTAGAACCATCATTATCAAATTCCAAAGATACTTCCGGGCTGCCATCCTGACCATTAAAAGTCAGGTTGGCCCGCTTCAAATTCTTTCCAGTTAACTCTGTATTTTTCCAAGAGGCATTTAGATTAAGATTGACCGGAGTGGCCGTCGCTTGGCCATCTTTTCCAGGAGTAACTTCTACTGGCTGAGCCGCTATCTCGCCCTGTTCCTTGAATTCAAGCAAAGGAGTCTCGCCGATGCTCTTGATCGCTTCTTTGACATCCTTCACTCCAGCTAATTCAACGATGATTCGGTATTCGTTGTTAATTCCGCGATTAACCTGTACCAAGGGCTCGCTAACACCAAAAGCGTTCACCCTTCTCTCAATAACATCGCGAGAAGCGTCAAGGGCTCCTTGGCGATCACTTTCTGGAATATTACTCACATCGGCCTTGTAGACCAGATGGGTACCACCTTGCAAGTCTAAACCCAGACTGAAAGGCAGGTCCTTGACCTTCGGCAAAACCACGATATGGTTAGTTTTCTTAGCTAACCAGTCTTGCATCCGGTTATAATAAGGGGCACCGCTAGCCAAACCGACCATGATGGCAAAAATGAAAATAACCGCCAAAATCCACCAAGATTTGGCGCGAACAGACATTTTAGAGATTCTTTCTCCGATCGACATAAGTTTGAAATTTAGTATATGAAACTCCATTAATCTTAAAAGAAAAGAAAATAAAAATCAAGCACAAAAACATCAAAAATAAGGGGAAAATAATAAAAAATGGAGATTGTCAATATTTAAAAAAGCTGCCAGTTTAATACTGACAGCCTTAAAAAATTTCAAAGAACAATTATAAAATACTCAGCAATTCATCACCCTTCATCAATTTGAGCATTTCTTCGGTGTCCAGGGACAACATCCGGTCATCATCCATGGCTTTAATGTGTTTACGGATAAGCGAATAGGCAGCCCCGGTCACCTCGCCCAAAGTATCGCAACCATGAACAGCCAACTCTTTCTCAGTTAAGGAAATGCCCTGGCAAGCAGCCAATATTTCACAGGCGATAACAAAACGGGAGTTGGCTAAAACCTTGTGGGCGTGACGCGCAGAAATCGTGCTCATGCTAACGTAATCCTCCTGATTGGCCGAGGTTGGGACAGAATCAACCACTGAAGGATGACACAGCACCTTGTTCTCGCTAACCATTGCGGCTGTCGAGTACTGCAGGATCATGAAACCCGTATTCAAATCCTGGTGGGTCAAACCGGCCAAATCACTGGGCAGACCATAACTGGTGCCGGTCATGGTTAAGGCATAAATACGGCGATCGGAAATGTTTGCCAGCTGCTGCAGGGCGATTTTCAAAAAATCCATGGCTTGCCCCAAAGGTTCACCATGAAAATTACCACCGGACAAAGCTTCGAAACCGCCATCAGGTTTAGGGAATATCAAGGGGTTATCAGTGGCAGCGTTGATTTCATCGGTAAAAACACGTTGAGCATATTTAAAAGCTTCATAAGCGCTACCGGCTACCGGCGGATACGCCCGGAAAGAATAAGCATCCTGAACGCGTGGCACCGGCTTTCCGCCTTCATCATACTTTTTAGTATGAGCGTCAACTTCTGCTTTCAGAGGCACATCTTGTGATGCTTTCGTCATTCTCTTTGAACCAGCAGTAAAACGTAAGATGGTTTTAGCGATTTTAGCCGCTCCCTGATGATTGCGGGCACCGATCAATCTCTCATCAAAGGCTGCTTTTTCACCTCTGATGGCTTCCAAAGACAAAGCGGCGGCCAGATCCGAAAACTTAAACAATTTTTCCGCGTCATAAATCGCCAGTAACCCTAAAGCCAGGGTAAAAGTTGCGCCATTTGTCAGCCCCATTGCTTCTTTAGCCCTGAGAACCAAAGGTTTGATTTTGTGAAGTTTCATAGCTTCAGGGGCTGAACAAATAGTCAGAAAGGAGTCATCATCTTCTGCCCAAACATCCTGTCCGGGCAAACCGGTTAGAGCAGCAGCCACATGGGCTAAGGGGGCAAGATCGCCGCTTGAGCCAACCGAACCCTGCTCCGGTACACAGGGGATTACACCTTTGTTGTAGAATTCCAGAATTTTTTCACAGGTTTCCAGGCGCATACCCGAACAACCGGTAGCGAAAGAATTGACCCTTAATATCATCGCAGCCCTGACAACCTCTTCCGGAAAATAATCCCCGGTTTGGACGCAATGAGCTGGGATATAATGCTTTTGATAAGCATCGATTGTTTCGGTGGGCAGAATCGTACCTTTCTTGATACCACATCCGGTATTGACTCCGTAAATGATGTCACCGGCAGCGATTCTTTCTTCTAAGCCGGCCCGCTGTTTTGTAATTCTTTCTTTTGCATCATCCGATAAGGTCACTACCGGATAAAGATGATCGCCAGTTTCGTCGACGTAGCCGCGAGCAATCAAAACAACCTCTTCCAAGGTCAGAGTGCTGCCCGTAATAATAACTTGTTTTTCCATGGTTACATTGTTTTGGAAAGTGAAATAAAATAATCGCTCATTCTTTCTGTGGGGACTTCAGTTTGTTCCCTGGTAAAAAGATTCTTAACCTTGATTACATCGTGATGAATTTCATCGGCGCCAGCGATAATTACGAATTTAACATTTTGGCTAACAGCAAAGTTAAATTGGGATTTGAAGGTTGTGTCCTCTAACAAGCAAAGCTCAGCCTTTAAGCCAAGATCACGCAATTGCTTAGCTAAACGCAAATAATAAGAATCGTGGCTATTAGTTAATCGAAGAATCAGCACCTCAGCCGTCGTGATTGATTTGACTTTCACGAGTTCAAGCTGCTGTAAGGCGGCAAACAAACGGTCGACGCCAATCGAGGCGCCAACCGCGGGTAATTCGCTCCCAGTAAATCGGGCTACTAAATCATTGTAGCGACCGCCAGAAAAAACACTGCCAAATTCCGGAGCGTCTACTAAGACGCTTTCGAAAACTGGACCGGTGTAATAATCTAGACCGCGAGCGATGGAGAAATCTATTTCAACTGTTCCTTCGGGTACTCCAAAATCTGACAAATAAGAAATAATTTGTCTCAACTCAGATATACCCTCTTGAGCAATTGAAATTCTGTGGAAGACGGCCTCAGCCTGGTCAAGCTTAATGGAGTTGCTGCCACTAATCTCTAAAAAACGAGAAATCCTTGTAATCGCATCCGGCAATAAACCAGGACTTGGATCATATTCGTTCTCCGGAGTCATTTGCAGCTCAGATAAGACTTGATTGAAGCCGATTTTAGGAATTTTATCCAAAATTCGCATTACCTCTTTTGTAATATCGTCAGCGGAAACCTGGCCTCTGCCAGACACCCCTATCAACTCTGCTAAACCGTTTAAGATCTTGCGGTTATTAATACGAATTAAGAAGCGCTTTAAACCTAAAGCGGATAAGGTTTGATAAATAATAGCGATAATTTCTGCATCTGCCAGCATAAGAGAAGAACCGGCAATGTCGACATCAAACTGATAAAATTGGCGATATCTCCCTTTTTGAGGGGAATCACTACGGAAGACTGGTCCTAAGACCATGCGCCGCCACGGTAATTTTACCCCCTCTCTTTTCTTGTCGTTATAAGGATTGGCTGATAAAAAACGGGCGAATGGTACCGTATGATCGAACCTTAAAGATAAATTATCTTCATTACTACTTCCACGGCTTTTTACCTGGAAAATGTTTTTCGAAGTTTCATCTTCACCGACTAAAACTTTAGAAAATTCTACCATAGGCGTCTCAATCGGATTATAACCAAAGGAACGAAAAACTCCATTAATTATTCGCAGCATCTCTTCCCTGGCCAAAAATTCGCTGGTGTTAAAATCCAGAAACCCGCCAGGCTTTTCTGGTTTGATTTTGTTTGCTTTCATAGTCTGTTTTTATGGTTGTTATTCAATTTTCAAAGATAAAATACAAAAAATGTATTCCCCTTATATTAGGATAAAGCTGGAATAATGTCAACACAATAAAAAAGAGCCCTATTAAAAAAATAGGACTCAAAAAATTACAAAAAACTCATAAAAATCAATATACCAAATTATCTAGTAATTGTTCATCAACCAGATAAGGAATGGTGATCTGACCATTGGCTTGATGTTTATTATTCCAAAGTGCGGCTGTTTCCATAGCGCCTTGACTTCTAGCCCAACTGCGCCGAGCGATTCCACACATGACGTCCCAAGACAGGCTGCTTTTTAAAACTTCATCTACTCTTTGACTGCCATCCAGAAAAATACCATTGCCTCCATTACTAGATCGTCCGATGCCAACGCCACCGCCGTTAGATAAAACTACCAAAGTCATCCCTCGAGCTATATTACCAGCAAAACATTGGGTAGACATATCAGCTGTCGGTCTACTACCATCGTAAATATTAGCAGTTTCCCGAAATGGTGAATCGGTTCCAGAAACGTCATGATGATCACGTCCAATCATAATAGGGCCTAAGCGACCATCCCTAACCGCTTGGTTGAAAGCCAAGGCGATATTTATCCGTCCTTCTTCATCAGCATAGAGAATCCTGGCTTTAGTACCGACTACTAAATCGTTGTTTGCAGCATTAGCAATCCAATGATAATTATCGTAATGAAGAGGGCTTAGGGATGGGTCTATTAAAGACATAGCTATTTGATCTGTCAAACGAAGATCTTCGTCCTTATGACTAAGACAGACCCAGCGGAAAGGACCAAAACCACGATCGAAGCAAACCGGACCCATGATATCTTCAACATAAGAAGGCCAGATAAAACCATCGTCAGTATTGACTTGGTTTTTGGCGATAGTCTTTTCTCCAGCCTGAAAAATGGAATTCATGAAATTATTACCATAATCCCAAAAATGCGCCCCCTTAGCGATTAATCTCTCTATAACTCGGAAATGACGAAACAAAGATCTATTGACTAAAGCGATAAAATCGCTCGGATAATGTTTGAGCAACTGGCGGCCAGATGCAAAATCTAAACCGGCAGGAGTATAACCACCTTCGTAAACGGCATGGCAAGAAGTTTGATCGGAAAAAAGCTCAAAGAAAAAATCGTTTTCATCTAAACCCTCTAAAAGATCAACTATATTACCATAATAAGCCAGGGCTAAAGGCCGACCAGCATCCTTACTTTCTTTAGCTTTCTTCATGATAACTGACAAATCATCAGAATAATCATCAATAGACTTTTGCTTCAGACGTAACTGAATTCGGCTATAATCGACTTCCGCAATAATGGCTACCCCTCCGGCAATTTTAACCGCCTTAGACTGGGCACAAGACATCCCCCCGAGTCCGGAAGACACAAAACAAATGCCTTGTAAATTTTTATCTTGACCCAAGCCTAAATATTTACGAGCGGCATTTAAAATTGTTATGTAAGTTCCGTGAACAATCCCTTGCGGGCCAATATACATCCATCCGCCAGCTGTCATTTGCCCATAATTGGAGACACCCAAAGCAGCTAAACGCTTGAATTCGGTGATATTATTCCATTCTCCAACTAACAATCCATTAGTATTTATGACCCGAGGCGCTTGAGGCGAAGACGGGAATAGCCCAACCGGATGTCCAGAGCTGACAACCAAGGTTTGGTCTTCTTTCATTACTGATAGATATTTTTTAACTAAAAGATATTGCATCCAGTTCTGGAATATCTGGCCAGTCTCTCCATAGGTGACCAACTCATAAGGATAAAGCGCTACCCCGAAATCAAGATTGTTATCAATCATGACTTGCAGAGCGCGGGCAGCTGGTATGCCTTCATACTCATCAATAGGCTTGCCGGCAATTCTACCTTCCGGTCGAAAACGGTAACCGTATATACGACCCATAGTTCGCAATTCTTTCAAAAACTCGGGAGCAAGAATCGAGTGTAATTCTTCTGGTAAATACCGCAGAGCATTAGCTATTGCTAATTTGGTTCTTTCTGGATCCAATGTTAAACCACGATCTGGAGCGCGAAGTTGCCCTGGATCGAATGTCTTAACCGGCGGAAGCTCATTAGATAATTTAATATCCATGGCTTCAAAAACTTGAGGATTTGTTAAATTTTTCATGATTCAGATTTTAATATTAAACAATTTTAAAGAACTATCTTATTAACGCTTTAAAGCAATCTTAAACCCCGTCCTGACTTAAGTCAAATATTTAAAAAGCCTGTTTCTTATTTAAAACAGGCTGGCGGGGGTACGACGGGATTCGAACCCGCGACCAATAGATCCACAATCTACCGTTCTAACCCCTGAACTACGTACCCCGTATATTTGAAAAAGAAAATTTTGTTTCTCAATATGTTAGCAAGAAACTTAATACCTGTCAATCAATAATAACTGAAGAATAGAGAGACTTCTTGCGGCCATAAAAACTAGCCCATTCTTTATCTCCATAAGAAAAATGCCACCATTCTCCGTTAAAGGGAGCAAACCCCTCCTTGAGCAAGAGACTCCTTAATAAATAACGGTTATAACGCTGTTCTCGATTTAGACCCTTAGCGAAAGCCTTGATCTTCTCCGGCTGGCTAAAATCAGCTATCCTGGTCCCCATATCTAATTCTTGGCCATCTTTTTCAATACTTATATCTAAAGCACCGCCAGTTGGATGGCCAGCCACATCTGGTACAGCCACAAAAGCATGGACTAAACTTTTGAGTTTTTCTTGGCTCAAGTTGGGTTTTTCTAAATTTATTTTTTTAAAAACCCTTTTAAAATACTTTTCCTGGATGGCTGGGTGGCGGTAGCCATAAACAACTTTTAGACGAAGACTGGGGTCTTTTTTTTGTAAGATTTTATTTATCCGGCGCAATTTTAGGGCCACGGCTTTTCTGACAAAAATTTCCGGACCGCTTATCCTCAACATATCCTTCTTCTGGTAGTGACAATTTATCTCGGGACAGAGAGAATTTAAAGAAACCAAAGGATCTTTATTTTCCCCCGCTTTGATTTTCTGTAAATCGGAATATTTAAGAATTTTTCTATTATTTAACATAAGTTATTTAAATTTTATCATACTGTTCTTAAAAAGCCCACCTTTATAGTGGGCTTTAGTTTTTTCTAATCAATCTCTCCATAGAGAAAGATGCGTTGCCGGCTTTTCGACTCAACTCCGATTCCTGTAACATCTTGCACTAAACCATCAATTTCCTTCGCCCCTAAATGCTTATACATCCTTACCGAATTACTACCTTCAGCGGCTGTCCTCACAATATAATGGGATAGGCCGAAACTTTTGGCCCAGCTCCAACGCTGACGTATCAATTCGGTTCCGATACCTAAGCCGCGAAAATCTGACAAAACTGCCAACTCTGACATATAGCAAGCGCGATTTAGCGGGATGGGCAAAGAATCTAACCGGGAAAAAAACAAATTTTTAACATCTTCATTAGCTTCGCCTGGCATGATGTTAAGAATCGGGATACAACAACCAAGACCGATAACCTCATCACCTTTCATCGCCAATACAATGCAACCTTTTTCCAAATGGGAATCCCAGGCAGAATAAATCACTTCCTCATCAGAATAAGTCTCAAAGTATGGCGGACCAGCAAACACCTCTTGGTAAACCTTAATGAAAGCTGGCTGATACTTCAGCCCATCCTTACGACTCAAAATCAGATAATTAATACTCTCCATCTGTAACCTCCATTTCGCTAGTTAGAATTACTTCTTTATCTTTAATTAAGACGGTAATAACCTTGCCGGTTGGTTGAAAAATCTGGCTAAAGCCTAAAACTTTAGCGGCCGCGATCGACCCAGACCCGCAGGAAGATTCATAAAAGAAAGAGTCTACGCCTTTTACCCAGACGACCGGATCAATCTTGGCGGTAAACTCACCTTTACTGACCCAAACTACTCCGACTGCTTCTCGGTTATCCAAGTTTAAAGCTTTAGTAATTTGCCGATGCTTGATTTCGAAATCAACTTCCGGAAAAGCGGCCTCAATGATAACGTGGACGATACCGCCTAAATCAACCAACGTCGCTGTTTGACCGATATCAACCGTCGAAACCTGCAAAGGCATTTCTGGAAAATGGCACTCCACTAAGAATTGGCGAGGAGCTAATTCAGATAAGGAGGCACGAACAGTTTTTGGAAAACCAGACATCGTAAATTCAACCTGGTTTTTACCAATCAACTTAGAGAACAAGATGGCCGCCGCCCTAGCTGCATTACCGCAGAATTCGCCGCCGCTCATCTCAAAATGTTGGTCAGCAATTACTAGAAAGCCGGCCTGTTCAACGGATTTATCCTGGTTATCAAAAATTAAATCACGGCCGATTTTTTCATATTCGGCACGAGTTTTAGCTTTTGATAAAACCATGATAGCCGTAGCATTACCACCAGCGGCAGTAATGACATAAACTTTGTTTTCCATGTTTTTCATACATGAGATTTTTAAGGGTTTATTTTTGGTTTTAAAAAAGAGCGTTATTATTCTTCTGTTAAGAAGAGTTTGAATTACGATCAATGAGATCTTAAGCCAAACCCTTCCTAACAGTCAAATGGTGTTGATGCGCTCTAGTTCTCTTAATAATTAATTTGTAGCCATCCATACCAGAATTCAACCATTTAGAAATCCTGGCGACGGTCGCAGAGCTTAAACCCGTTTCTTGCTCTATGGCGGCATAGGACTGCTGGCCAGCTAGCATCTGAGCAGCCCGCCATCTTCGACTGAATTCTAAAATCTCCTGTTCGGTTAACAGGTCGCGAAAAAACCTTTGAGCTTCATCCAGATTCCTAAGCTTTAAGATGGCAGAATACAGATCATTAATATAAATATTGTTTTTTGATTCTCCGGCTGGCATAATATTACTTTATCTAAGTAAAGTGCTTTATTATAATAAAGCATATCAAAAATAATGTCAAGCGCCAGACATTTACAAAAACATCGCTTTAACCTATAATTAGTGTTAAATAACTAAAATAAACTAAAAATATATGCCTCTAATACCAACCGTTATCGAAAAGGAGGGACAAGTAGAGAGAGCCTATGATATCTACTCCCGTCTCCTTAAAGACCGAATAATCTTTCTTGGAGAAGGGATCGATGACCATACCGCTAACATAATTATCGCCCAATTCTTATTTTTGGACGCTGAAAATAAGGATAAAGATATCAAGTTCTATATCAACTCGCCCGGCGGATCAGTCACGGCCGGCTTAGCCATCTACGACACCATGCAATATATAAAATCGGACATATCTACTATCTGCGTGGGCATGGCTGCTTCTATGGCTTCAGTTCTTTTGGCCGCCGGCACGCCGGGTAAGAGACTGGCTCTGCCTAACAGCGAAATCATGATCCATCAAGTCATGGGCGGCGCCGAAGGACAAGCGACTGATATTAAAATCAGAGCTGAACATATCCTAAAAATCAAAGACAAGATGAATAAAATATTAGCCCAACACAGCGGCCAAAAAATAGCCACGATTGAGAAAGATACTGATCGCGATTATTTCATGACAGCCGAAGAAGCTAAAAATTATGGATTGATTGATAAGATAATCAAAAAACAATAATCCTAACCAAGACAAAAAAACCACCGCCTGCAGGCGGTGGTTTTGTGTAATCCTAAAAAATTTATACTATCTTCAAAAAATTAATCTTCCCCTTCTGGATGACTGCCCCCGAATGAACCTGAGCGCCCGGATCCTTCTCTACCACCTGATTTATCTTGACCCCTCCCTGTTCAATCACCCGTCTCGCATCCGACTTAGAGTTAACCAGCTTAGCTTCTACTAAAATCGAGACCAAGTCGTATGCATGAGGTTTGAATTCTTCTATCTCTTCCGGAACTTCCTTATGGGAAAAAGTCTTGATAAAATTATCCTCCTGAGCTAGAGCCTCGGTTTCAGAGAAATAAAATCTCACAATCTCTTTGGCCAATCTTATCTTATAATCCCTCGGATTAGCTCCGTTTGCTAAAGCTGATTTAAAATCATTGATTTCGGCTAAATCCAAACGGGTAAGCAAAGTAAAGTAATCGATAATCGACTCATCGCGCAAAGACATGATCTTACCGAACATATCTTTAGCGGAATCCAATAGATTAACAGTGTTACCCCAGCTGGAGCTCATCTTGCGACCATCCAAACCTTCAATTATGGGGTTGGTAATGATATTCTGAGGAGTTTGCTGGTAATAGCGTTGCATCTCCCGCCCCGCTAAAAGGTTGAACTTCTGGTCCGTACCCCCGATTTCAACGTCAGCTTTTACCATGACTGAATCATAGCCTTGCATGAGAGGATATAAGACCTCGCGCAAAGAAACGCGAGAACCAGCTTCTAGGCGACGACTGATATTCTCCCGAGAAATAAATTCATTGATAGAAAATATATTAGCCTGGCGGCAGATCTCTTCATATTTCAGCTTCCGCAACCAGTCACCATTATAGTGGACTTCGCATTTCTTAATATCTATTATCTTTTTAGCCTGATCAACGTAATTCTTAATATTATGCTTAATGGTCGCTTCGTCTAACATCGGCCTCTCACTGGTCTTGTCAGAAGTATCTCCGATAGTGCCAGTAAAATCACCGATGATAAAGATTATCTGGTGGCCTAATTCTTGAAAATCACGCAATTTTAATAAGGGCACTGAGCGTCCAAGATGGATATTAGAACTGGTCGGGTCGATACCTAGCTTCACCCTGAGCTTCTGGCCACTCAATAATTTCTTACGCAAGTCGTCCCGATCAATCGCTTCTGCCACCCCTCTGCTTAATAGCTCATCAATCTTCTTAACATCGCTTATTATCTTCATATGATTATATTTATTGCCTTTTAAAAAGATTATATAAAAATACTAACACACCAAACATCTTTTTTCCAGATATAAGCTAAAGGAGCCGCTTCTGGCTCCTTTTATGACCTAATTGCTGTCTTTTAATCAAGGCTGGGTTTTAACTTTTAGGGAATTAAGCATCAACCGGAATATATTAGGATAAGCCAGGTTTTTCTCATCTAAAGGGGTATAAGCTAAAACATAAATATTCTCTTCCTTATTATCGGTAAAATAAACGGTCAGGCCATCATCACTCATTACCCCGTTGCCCCAATCTTTGGCAATCAGCTGGGCCTCCGGTATATCTAGCACGGCAAATTCCTCTTTATACCAAGCGGCGATGCTTTGCGCGTTCAGATTCTTCTGGACCGACAGTTGGATAAATGATTCGTCGGCCGCGGTAAAGATTACGGCGTCATCTGTCGCTAAAGGTTTTAATGCCCAAATCTTAGGATAAAGGATTTCATATTTAGCCAGCGAGTATTTAGCTAAATTAACATTGGCGTCAAGCTTGCCGGTGCTGATCGGGTCATAACCGGCCTGGATCTCGGCTAAATCAGAAAAACCATCGGCATCAGTATCTTCTAAGTTAGGGTTAGAACCCAAAATCACCTCTTCTAAATCATTAATGGTATCACTATCGGAGTCTACCACCGGTTGAGTCGAAGAAGCAATAATATTGCCTTCCCCCTGGAAAACCAAGCTAGAGCTAGCACTAGAAGTCGCGACTTCGGTCGTAATCGTAGCTAAACTAGCCTCATTAATATTGGTCGGAATTTCAGCTAAGATCGGATCCGGGGTGACCGCATTATTTATTGGATTACTGTTAATCTTCGGGGCATCTTGATTTTGAGACACAGGTCGACTGGTAGCCGCCGGCTTGATCATAAAAGTATAGGCGGCATAAATAATACCACCGACCACCAGCAAGCTACCAACGATAATGAACAGGCCTATTTTTTTGTGCTTCGACTCTGAATTTATGATTAAGGCGCCGTCAGCCCCAGAGGCATAAGAAGAATTAGCCAAAACACTCTTAGCTGGCATACTATGAATAGAAATATCCTGATCTAGACGGGCGCTTAGATCCTGCTTCTTATCTTTATCATTTTCTAAATTTTTTTTTGTTTTCTTAGCTTGCAAAAACATATTTTATTTAAAACACAGGTAAGCTAAACCGGCCATGATCATAAAAGTGATGAGCCCGGCCCATAACCAGCCACGACCTGGAAAGATGGTTTCTCCCGGTTGGGGCATGATGTGCAAATTTAGCATTAAATTACGGCTCGGCTTAACGGGCGCCGCACTTTTAAAAGTCTGACCGTTGGCTAAATTGCTTAGCATAGATAAAAGTCCTTATCTCGATAGCTTACCTGGACCGTTAGGATTATATCCGCCACGGATTTCCACGCTGTCAGTAAATCCATCGTTATCGCTATCGGACAATAAAGGATTGGTTTGATAAGTATTCACTTCCTCGCCGTCGCTTAAACCGTCATTATCGGAATCGATCAGGTTCGGGTTGGTACCCAGCTGATTCTCTTGGGTGTCATTTAAACCGTCACTATCAGAATCAATCGTGCTCAAATCGGGCACAGTCGGAGTCACCACCACGGTTGAAGTCGGAATATCACTGATTATATCTGAGGTGCTGGCCATGTCTGCCGGAGTCGAACTAGGTGTTTCGGATACTGACGGTGAATTAGTAACCGGAGGGGTCGGCGCACTTGTTTCAATCGGAGAAGGTTCTGGCTCGGAATTCACCAAAGATGACTGAGCTGTAAATTTGGTATAGGCAAAATAGGCCCCGGCTCCCAAAATGCCAAGGATGATAAAAATAATAACTAATTTTTTAAGTACCTTGCCGCCTGAGTGTTTAGGGGCGTCTTCCTCTTGATGGGCTACTGCACCTAAACCGACAGTCTGGGCTTCAATTTGAGGCCGAGCCTGAGAAAAGACGCCGACACTGTCCACACGGTCGGTCTCGGAAAAGATATCATCAACCTCTTTCTTAGGAGGAACCGATCCCGAGGCTGGAGTGGGGTTCACGCCGTTAGCTGGCGGGGTGTTAGTGATCTCATTAAACATATTTTTTGTTATATAAAAATACCTAAAATTAATCCTTTCATCAGGCTAATATAAAACTAATTACAGTATAACATTTTTTTAATTTTATCACTATACACAGAACGATAAAAATACAAAACATTGTTATTTCAGGATTTTGGGGCTATTATGATAATAGAAAAGATTTAAATTTTTAAACAAGAAAATCTAAATCGTTCCTCTTGACAAAATCAACAAAAAAAACTAATATAACAAGTCTATCTAAAAATAGGCTGAAAGGAGCCATAAAGGCCCAAATAACCCAGAACATTAACAAAAAAATAATAAAAACCATGCTAAACCCTTTAATTCAGAAACCCATGAAAAAGTTGTTCTACTTTTTTCTGCTTTTTGGCTGGCTGTTGATTAATTTCCGGCCGGCTGTTTCCCAGAGCATCACGATGCAAGAAAACTGGAATGTCGCCCTCACCGCCGGAGAAATCTGCCAGGATCTGCAGGTTATGAACGGCTATGCTTACACCTTAATTTACCGAGGCTACTGGGTAAATTTTGATCATTACCGCGTTGAAAAACGCGATGCCAGTGGCAATGTTGTCGCCTCAGTCAATAAGGATGATGTCAAATATGACATGAATATGTTGTGTTATGATAATAAAGTCTTACTAACGAGCATGATAGATAATGGCCACTTAACCGGAGTAAAACTCTATAGCGATAACCTAAGTTTGCTAAAAGACACTACCTGGACTGGTCTAGGAGTCTACCAAAGCCTTTCTTCTAGATTAGATTATTACGGGAATTATATCTGGTGGACGACCGAGGGTTGTAATCTGGCAACTATGGTAAAAATTTACAAGATAAACCCAAATACTTTAGCCAGCGTAAATGATTTAACCATTGACTCAACTAATTTCTCTGGTCTTCTAAAAGAATATGATCTTTTTAATTCATACGGAGGATCTTATTACTTAAATCCTATAATATATAGTTCGGGACCGACAACTTCTCAGAAAATCAAATTTGATGGCAACCTGCAAATATTGAATGCTGACCCACCAGAAAACTTAATCTTTTTGATGGATTTATTCGGTTACAATAGTTCGATATACTACCTAGGTGGTATAAATTCTGGAAGCGGAGGAATTAAACTAATCAAAAAGGATACGAATAATTTTACTAACGCGTGGGAAGTGTCGTTAACCAATATAAGCACTTATAGGCGCCCTGGCATACACCCAAATAACAACGTTTTCCTTTTTGCCGACGGGGATGGCACGGTTAGAAAAATTAACCCAAACACCGGCAGCAATTTAGGATGGGTCAACGTTGCCAGCCTCTCGCCGATAGATGACGTAGCTCACTATTTCGGGAAGATTAACTGCGGCCAGGATTATCCTTTCATGATAATCGGGCCAACCGGGACCAACCCCAGCGAACCATTCAAAATCTACCTCCTCGATCCAGCCAGCCTCGGAACGCTGTCGATTAAGACTATGAACAATATTAGTCCTAATTACAAAATCATAGAAGCTGGAGATAAGATCTACATTATCAACGACCGAATCATTGAATTATCGGTTTTAGTCTGGCCAAGCATCAACCTGGTTGACCTTGGTAGCGGGCAGGTTATTAACCCTGGCAACTACATTATCAACCTTAGCACGCCCAATGTCCCGGACACGGTCATCTTCAACAGCAATGGAGACTTTGGTATCAAGAACGTTAGCGGTAGCTCAAAAACCATCAAATGCAAAAAGGTGATACTGAACCAAGTCAATGGCGCCAGTAACTGCTTTGTCTGGGATACGCTCTATAACTCTTCCGTTTCTATCTCGGGACCGCTGATAATAGCTTCAGACAGCATCTTTAGCGGCTTTCGATCTCTTTACAGCTGGAATAATCATTTAGGTTGGACTTCTATCCGTTATGTCTTCTTCAATCAGGACGACCCGACAGATTCTACCTGGTACCAAGTAACCTATGACATCGTCACCGGACTGGAAGAAAATCAAGCCACAAGCTTAAAAGTCTATCCTAATCCGGTTAAAGATTATCTCTATTTGGATAACGCCCTTAATCCTGTAGTAGAAATCTTTGATGCCCTGGGCAACCTGGTGTTGACTGCCAATGCTACTCGCCTGGATCTTTCCACTCTCCCTAGCGGCCTTTACCTTTGCCGGATTAAACAAAACGACAATGGCAAAGTAGAAGTAAGGAAATTTCTTAAGCAATAAGCTCTTTACGGCTCTATACAAAAATCCTCTGTACGAGAAACAGAGGATTTTTTAATTTCCTAAAACTACTGCTTTATTTCTGGCCGAGGCGGCCTTTGAACTTCAAGCTGCCGCAAGTCTGTCACGACATCGCTGTCTTTACGGATAAGCTTATAAACAATTACATTGTTGCCGGAGTCACGCTGAATAACCTGTGCCCTAGTATTAGGGTCAAGATTCTTGGCTGCTTTCTCGGCGGCGGTCATATATTCAACCTTGAAACTCTGCGCTGGCGCTTGATTATTATTAGCCCCTTTATTTATCCTGACAAAAACCCAGGATAAAACTGCGATAAGGATTAAAAGGGCTAGGACTAATAAAATTATTTTCTTTTTATTCATAAATTTATTTTATACTGGGCCTTGGTTGCACATCGAGGGGTTATCATGCGGGAAACAAAACTCATAGCTGGTTTTATGACAGCAAAGATAGCCGGTTTCGCAATATTCATAATTCCCGCAATTCGGCAATTTGCATTGCTTATTGCTAGTGCAAACCTTGCCTTCGGGACAACCATCGTCTCCGGTGCCAGTGCCGCACAAACCGCCACAACCGTCGGCTCCGCACTGTTTATTAGTACAATTCCTTTGACAGCATTGACCATTCTTGCAAATCTGCCCAGGCGGAGTTTCGCAAACGCCACAAGATCCGCCGCAGCCATCTGGGCCGCATTGCTTATTAGTACAATTCGGGCAACAACCTTCTCTTTCACAACCATCAACCACGTTATTATTGCAATTTTTCCAACCGACTGCACAGGTAAACACTGAATTATTAAATACCTGATGGGGATACAAGCATGTCCCATCCGCCCCGGTTGGATTATCAAACTGGCAATTGCTTGCACATTTTAGGGTTAAGCCTCCATAGGGCGCAACCGACCAAAAATTAAAATCTTTGCAGGTCTTGCCGCCAAAATCACACTGCCCGTTAGTAACATCGCAATCGCAAACTTCGCTAATTTGATTAATAATACCGTCACCACAAGTGGCCCCGGGGGGTGTACTACCGCCAGCGGCTTGTCCGCAATCTTCCGGGGCATTGATAGGAGTTTCTAAAGGAAGGCCGCTGCTATAATCTATAGTTTCACATAAGCCATCACCTTTAAACCCGCCGCCCTTAAGAGGCGAAGAGAACACGCAATAAGAACCGTTTTTTATCGGATACACAAAATCAGAATTTGAATCACAAGAATACTGTCTGGAAATACTGCTGTTAGCCGGCCAATCGCTAATAAGAGGCACGGAACGGGTCGTTGAGGCAATGCCGTCGCAATCCTCAAAACCATCATTATAATAACCACCCTTCCCCTCAGTGTTCGGATAACCCTTCACCCCGTCGCCGCAAAAACTATTAATCTTCAAACTAAAAGATTTACTACTAGCGGTCTTAAAATCATTGGTAGCTGTAATCGTCACGTCATATGAACCAATATCACCGATAGTAATATTCGGAACCGCAGTATTATTATGTATATAATAACGATTTGAATCAATCTCTCCGGGGTTATTTATGGCCGCATAAGCTTCCTTATCAACGAATAAACTAGAAGAGCCAAACAAACCGCTTAACAATCTCATAAACCACGATTTTTTAGCTACTGTATTAGTATTTTTATCTTTAGAAACCTGACTATAGTTGTTATCAAGTATTAAAGCATTACTAGAGGGCAAGCCAATGGCGGTATAGGAAATTGTATAATCACCTTGTAACCTATTACCAATAAAACAAGCATAAGGGCGGCCAACCCTGGCTTCTGCTGGACAATTAAAATCAAGAATTGGAGGGGTGACTACTATATTAAACTTGATTTTTTTAGAAACTCCACCAGGGCCACCAACAGATAATAAATAAACTGTAGTTGTGTTGGATAAGAAGGGACCGTTAGGATAACTTCCAGTGCTTAAAGACTTTAAGTCATTTCTATTAGACTTCATTTTTATCTCATATTTATTCTCGCCCAACCTAGTAGACGACAAAAGAGCCGGGTCAAAATCACCTAAATTTCTCCCGCCGCCAGTTTCGCGTGTTAAAGTTTTTGATAAGCTACCATCTCCAGTATAAATAAAGGAGTATTCTAGATTGCTATTCGGCTTGAGCACGTGCGTGATATCTTCGGCCTCGAGAAGGACTTGAGATTCAGAGATCTTAATCGGTATAGTGGTGGTGGTCATGGTGCCATTACCATCATTAACGGAAAAACTGAAGTGATAGTTGCCCGGATCACCGGCCTTAGCTGCGTGCAATTTGATCTGGTTAGGATTATTAGTCATTTGCATCACTGGCATATTATCCCAGGACCAATCATCGGTAGGTACAAAATTAAAAGTCAAAGGGTTGTTTTCAGCATCAAAAACTTTGATGAAACCGTTAAATTCCTGGCCGCTAATACCGTTTAACTGATAATCAACTATCTTAGGCGGGGTATTGGCAGCGCTGGTATTATTAATAATGGCATCAGCGCATCTAAACTTGGATAAAGCGTTGCCAGAGGTGTTATATTCATCCGGACTTTCCATACCGGCGCATAAAGTATAGGCTGAGCCATTACTGTCAGTAGAGTAATAGATAACTCGACTCATAGCTGGAAACTTGAGGTGCTTCCCGTCGGATGTCTTTTCAAAAAAAGTGTTATTATTCTTATTCCAACAAGTAGCCGCCTCAAAGCCTGGGCAATAGCCCATGGAGTCGATGGGGTCACTAAGCGTACTTAAACTTAAAGCCGGCAAGAGCACTTCGCGCCAACTAGGCCAAGTTGAAACTGTCTTGTGTTTTACGAAAGTGCCAGCATCTAAGACCGGGAAACGCTTATTGGCCGTTCGGTAATTCGCTAAAGCTGCATCTAATTCTGACAAACGAGCCACCCGTTCAATATCTCTCGTTATTTTAGCTTTCAGGCTGGAACAAAAAACGCCGACTGAACAGTCAGTATCCGAATTACACTTTGAATCATTCTGAGGAATGCATTTATTGCGATAATCGCTGGCATCAGCGCTGCATTTATAACCAGTGGCACAATCTTTATCAGAATTACAGGGTACGGAACCAATATTGCAATTGCCTTCCAAAGAAGCCGAAGGGAAATTCTCATTAAACTTCCAATGGGAAACGATACTCCCTAAAACATCGGAAGTTTGGGTATTAGCGGTTTGATTATATGAGATCAGATAAATATTAGTATATATGGTGGTGCCGATAACATTGGTCGCGTTTACATAAACTGTCCGGCCATCGCGGATTGCTTCATAGCCATCAACCGTCAAGGCTTGGGGGGAGCCTTTGAAGCCCTGCTCTTTATACCAGCGGGAAATCGAATAATGATGAGGATTAGGTAGCACTCGGACCGCAATGGCGTCGGAGCTGTCTTGCTGGGCTCTAGTTAGCGGAGAAAAAAATAATAGGCTACCGAAAATAAAACCCAAAGCAAGAAAAAAAATTATAAATTTATGTTTTGACATATTTGAAATGATGCTAATTTTATCGTAAACCTCCGCCTCCGGCCTGCTCATATTCACAGGTATCCCAATCTAGAGTATTTTTATTAAACCAATTACTCTTACAACTATATGAACAGTTAGAAAGACTGCAACTACTATCATTATATATCGGGGGCTTGGTAGCGGATAGATCCCATGACGTACAGGTGGTACCGTTGAAACTTATACAAGGGACAGAAAATACAGGGCTAGTACAAAAATTTACGTGATTAAAATTAGTATAACCCTTTGTCTGGTAAAAAGATTGGTATTCCGTGCTGCCGCAAGCGACATCTTTATATAGCCTACAATCTGAGCCACAGGTGAAACTGCCCTTCCCGGGGCCATCGCACTGTTCGTTGCCATTAATCACGCCATCGCCACAGCGTTCACAAACACCGCTATTGCAATTATAACTTCCAGGGCAAGTTTGCCCGCAGTCACCACAATTTGTCTTATCGTTGCCCTGGACATTCGTTTCACATCCATCTTTAGCGCCAGTACAATCTTTATAGGGAGCATTACAACTATAATAACAAGCATTCAAAGGACAAGTGCTGTTATTATAGACTGGGGGCAGCGTGCTTGAATACTGCCAACTGCCTGCCGGGCAATTATTGCTAATGTTATATTTACCATTTTCACAATAAACTTTAAAAACCACGGCTGAAGACCCGCAAAAATTCATGCTAGACCAATTACTATAACCATTAGAAGACCAATAAGTCTGATATCCAGGACTAGTACAAGCAACTTGTTGATAAACTTTACAAGTCTCGTTGTCGCAGTATAAACCTCCGCCAGGATCAGTACCATCGCATTCTTCATTACCGTTCTTCACGCCATCGCCGCATCTCTGGCAGCTGCCGGCTATACATTGATATGACCCCGAACAAGTAGAATTAGGGCCGGTACAAGCACCACAATGATTTTCATCACTACTTAGGTCAACCTCGCAAGTATCGATATCCTGCCCGTTACAATTACCTTTGCCAGCCTTACAATTATATTCGCATTGCTTATAGGCATTGCAAACGCCATAAGGATCGGGAGAAAAAACAGGATTTTGAGTTGGCCCCCAAACACTACAATAAGTCTGGCCTCCTTGGACAGCTGACCCGCTACAAATCTGAGTGTAAGTGCCACAGAAAAAATTTATATTATTTAAATTAGAGTAACCGGAATCTGCGCAAGACATAGTCCTAACTATTTTACAATCTAAATTACAGGACAAGGACGGAGTTTCGCTCTTAAAATTGGGGCTGGAATTATAATCGCATTGTTCTGACCCAGTCACAAAACCATCGCCGCAACTACCCTCCTTACATACTTTATTGATTGGATCCCATTCATAGCCTGGACTACAAGCACAGGAACCGCTCTGGCAAAAACCATGGCTACCAAAACTACCATTGTTACATTTATTACCGCACGTGCCGCAATTTAGCAGGTCATGCTGAAGATCTACGCAAACACCGCTACATTCGCCAGAGGAACAAGCGCAGGATCCATTAACACACTGGCTCAAAGTCGGACAAGCGTTATTACATGCGCCGCAGTGGCTGTTGTTAGAGGCGGTATTTATTTCACAACCATTAGCAGTATTTTCGTCACAATCACGGTAACTCCCGGAACAATCGCAAGATTTGCTGGGCCAAGTGCCAAGACAATCATAGTTCTTACCTGTATCGCAAGCTTGGCCACAGGCGCCGCAGTTGCTAAAATTGCTCAGACTAGTCTGACAACCGACATCGGTGCCACATTTGCCAAAAGGTTCATTCGGATTGCATTTAAACCGGCAAGTAGTTTCTGATCCTTGGATGTTATATTCGGTCACCAAATCTTTAGGCGGGTTAGCCTCCCAGGCGCCACAAGCATTATTAGCGCCATTAGCGCCGGTGCATTTAATGTTATATCCATTCACAGAATTAAAAACATTATAACCGGCCGGAAGGGCGGGACAAGAATAGAAATAATTTCCATATTTACAATTTTCCGTACAGCCAGAACTCGCATTATTATTACCAGAACCAAAATCACATTGTTCCGGACTAGTTACCAGGCCGTTGCCACAGATAGGAGCTGAGCATGAAGCGTTGCTACTGCCCGCCCCAGACCCAAAACAAGTCCAAATATACTTGCCTCCAGAAGGAGTGACCGCTGAAGCGCTCCCGCTGGCACAGAGTCCTGAGGTAGGCGTAGAAGTAAGCGGCAGGTTATGGGCCTCACCGCACACTCCGCTAGACCGACGAGTCGCCGAACAATTGACTGGGCTACCGTTATTGCCATCACAACTCCAATTCCAGCCGGCAGAGTTGGAAACAAAATCTTTGACGGTCCCTACACCACAGTTGCCCGCATCATAATAAGTCAGGCTAGTTAAATCCTTGCCATTGTTAGCCCCGCAAACCGGAGTTACTTTACAATCGCTCCACAGACAAGCATCACAAGTTTTTTTGCCAGAAAACCCACTCCAAACACAATCCTGAGGCTGAGGCCAAGCTCCGCTAGAATCTTGTTCACACTGCTCACGGCCTTCCAGTTGCTTATTACCACAAGCCTGAGAACCTATATTGCAATTCCCTAGATGACAACCCGCTTCACAATTAGTTGTTCCTGAGTATAAACCGAGATTGCAATTGAAAGATCCCGAGCCGTCACAAGCTTCAGGACCGTTAGTAATTCCATCGCCGCAAGATTCGGCTGCTTGGCAAGCATTCCAAGCCCGGCAACCATCAGTTTCGCTGCTGCTAACGCAAGTCTGCTGCCCCCTATAACTACTGCCTGATAAAATACAGGCTTTCGAATTATTATCGCAAATCTCATTATTACCCGGCTCTATCAAGCCATTACCGCATTTATTAAGATTGCCGAGATCAAGAGCGATCGGCTCAGATTTATTACTCTCGACTCCATTCGCTCCAATAGCGCTCAGGGCAAAATAATGGATTTTAGGACTCATCTGGCTATAATCAAATTCGATATTAGAAGCCTTGAGTTGCGAATCATATGACTCGCTATAGACGCCCGACTCTACCCCGTGATACAAGCGATAGAATTGGGTGCTGTCGTTATTTGGCGTCCAGAAAAAGTTGATCGTCTTAGAACCAGCCGCTAAAGCCGCGCTCAAGCCCAAAGGAGGCAGGGCATTCTTCTTAACTAGATTCATCCTACCGCTATTTAGCAAGGCTTGGATTTCGGCATCGCTCTCCTTATAGAAATCAGAAAAAGTCCTTTGGATGACTAAAAATTCCAAACCGAGGATAAAGGTAAATACTAATAACAAGATTAGCTTTAAATTATGCGGCAACATCGGCTTGGTTTTCTTTTTCCCAGCCGTACTTTTTTTGGAAGCCATATATAATATAAAAATTAAACGCTAATTAGCCGCCAGCTCCGAAACCCAAGGGCACTAGAGGTGGGCGCATATCAGTCGGAGTCACTTCGGCCGGGTCGGATAATTCACTCTCTTGGTTTTTATTGGTTAAAGCCGTTATCCTAAAAGAATATAACTGCTTGTCGCTAAGACCGGTAATAGTATATATACAGACATAATCTAATCCGCTTTCCACACAATTATCAGACGCTAACACCCGCTTATTACTTTGAGAGGCTCCGGAAATACCATAATAAATCTTATAGGTACTAACGCTAGTCGACTGGTCAACCGCTCTGATAGAACGCCATTGCAATTCGACCGTACCACCAATCTTTTTATCAGTAGCGCTAACTATCGTCACAATCTTCGGCTTAGCGGCCCTAAAGAAATATGATTCCTTCAAAACATTAAAGATGCACTGGCCATAAGAACCGCAAGCATCACCGCTATTAGCTCCCGTGGGGCAAGGCTCGCCGCCAACGCTGCAGATGAGGGCGCTATTTTGTCCCCTGGTCACCGGATCTTCGTTAATAGCCGGTAAATCATCGGCCGTACCTGGTTGTCCGGAATCACGGCAATAATAGAATTTATAATTAAAGTTATTACAAGCGCCGCCAGCATCACAATTAGAATCATCTAACCAAGGACTCCAAATTCCCGAAGCTGGCACTGATGGCCAAGGATTCTCGCACACAAACACATAAACTGGGGCGGAACCAATAGCGCCGTCCCCGGCGGTGATTACTGACTTCATATCTACTTCGGCAGTAACAGAAGTGCTGTCATCAGTCACTCCGGTCTTAGCTCGCAGCAAAGTCTTATTCTCAGCAGTCCCCCAATTAATCCCCGCTACTTGGTCGACCACATCAGCATCATCTACGCCCCAAATCCAATCCCAATCATATTCAGATAACGGATTCAAATATTGGCCATCTTTACTTAACGCATAGGCGCTAAACGCCTTATCGCTATCTCGTTTAGAATCAAAACTAGAATTAGTCGAATCAGAATCATTTTCGTTCAGATCATTATTGGTCGTCTGGAACAGATATGAAGAGGGAGAGACTTGGACGTGATCAACCGTGCAGATGCCAGCGTCTGCTCCCTGCGAAGACATAGTCCGGAAAACGGAAATATATGAATTAACGTAATTTATCTTGTTGAAGGAAATATCCTGTCCCTCGATCGTCGTACCCCCACCCAGATTCAAACCAGCACCGTTCAAACCGGTCGCCCAATAGCTAAGGACGCCGCTATCGCTATGCAAGAATTGATCACCTTTGACAACTATATAATATACGGTGTTAGGGTTTAAAAGCTTCTGGGGGCTAAAAATAAGGGTATCACTAGCAGATTTTTCATTGCTGACTAAACCAGGAATAGAACAATACACCTTGTCATTATTATTTCCTGGATTAGTGAAAGCGGCTAAACTGGTCTGTCTAGAAAAGACTCGGGAAATATTTCGCCCAACATAAAATACCTTATCCAGGATCCGGGCTAAGAAATTTTTAGATTTAGGTTGTTCTAACAAACTGTTATCAGCTAAGAAAGTTCCGGAGGGACAAGATGACCCCGGGGCACGCTCCTCTAAAAGAAGCACGTTACCGGTAAAACTATTAACATCCATCGCCTGGTTGAAAGTAACTTTAATCAAGGCGTTACGGCAGACATTTTCAGCGAGCTCAGCTGGAGTGGTCGAGGCAGTTTTAACCTCTGGCCTGGTTCGACAGCAGGAATTAATATCACAAGCGACATTGTCAGAACCGCCGCAATGTTCATCTTCAGAGCAACCGCAACATAGGCCGCGGCCAGCTCCGGAACAAGGGGCTTGATCAGCCTCGCATTGTAGTTTTAAATTTGGTTCTCCGGTGTTGATTCCGGCGCAAACGTCAGTAGCAGCGCCAACCTGACAGCAACAAGCACCGCAATCGCTAGCCCCCGCTCCGCCGACGCCGCCATTTTCAAGGAAACAACCGAAAGGCTGAGGGCAAGCGAAAGCATTACAACCGCTGGCCGTCAGATTAGAGCAAGTCATGCCTACGCCACCCGGACTACAGCTAGTCTGACATTTATCCTGGCTCAAATAGCTACCCGTCTTATTAGCCGACGAACAATCAGGACAAGTATAATAAGCGCAATAACCGATATCAGCACCTGTTTCTATCCTCTCCTCGCCTTTACAGACATTATTACTAAAATCCCAACAACAGCTGGCGTCCATCAAACAATCATTTTCCACGCTTATTGCGGCACAATGGCTTGACCCAGGATTATCCTGGCAAGCCTGACCGCAAACCTCTGTATTTTCATATAAACCATAGGCTAAAGGAGTATTAAGGCCACATTGGCTGGGATTAGCTTGGTCACAATCATAATAAGAACAATAGCCATAATAAGTATCTGTACTGTTCTCACTCACCCGGCCGCCACTCACATTAACGCCACGGCAAGCGCCGCCACTAGCGCCGTCGATACAGCAAGAGGCATGGCTGGCGCACAATCCATTATTCGAAGATAGGATATCGCAATCAGCGCAATAGCCTTCAGGAAATTCTGGATCGCCGACTTCGCAATATTGCCCGCTATGTCCAGAACAGTTACAAGCAGCATCCCAATCTGCCTGATTGCCACCAGGCGTCTTACAGCCAGTACATTTACCCAGACCGCTGTTTTTATCTTTAGCTGGATTAGTGTCAGAGCCGCAAGCGCCGCCGCAAGTCAAGCCGGCACAGCAATCCTGGGCCGCTTGTTCAACCCGACAACAGCATTGACAACTAGGACTTTCATAGCATTTATTATCCGTAGCATCACAGCTGGAACCGCCAGGACAATCAACTGGCTTGGCACAGACACCAACACTGCCGCTAGTATTAAAAGCAGCGCATTCAAAACCATCGGCACAACTGATACAAGAAGTACCATTTTTATTGTCTCTATATTTATTATTACCAAGATTAATCCAGCCTGTGCCGGCATCTTGAGGCGGATTAATGGCTGGATAGCCAGCGCTATTTACCACCCAATGATATTCATTATTAGCCGACTTAGTGCAAACACGGAAAGAGTTGATATCCTTTTCCCAAATAGATAAATTGCAAGGAGATTGAGTATCGTCGACACATTTATCTAAAACATTATTATATACGCCCGACGTGCAACAGACTCCTTTGTCAACTTTAGTGGTTAAATTAAAAGGAGAGCATTGGCCAGGAGAGTTGGGGCAAGATTTGCCTGTTTGGCAGGTCCCGACCGCCTTAGCCCAGCCATTACAACTATATTGGTCTGTTAGATTATAGTAATTAGTATCAAATCTCCATTCAAAAACGGATTTTTTAGTGCTCCCAGCACAGTCACTCTCACTAGCCACACAGGAACCTTTCTTGTAGCTCCCTTCCTGGCAACAAATATTATCAACCCCGCATTCTCCGTCGGTTTTACAGGCGCCAACGGAAAAGTTAAAAGGATTGCTGGAATTCCCGTTATTAACCACCACGACTGGACCGGAAGCGGCTCCGCCAGGAACGTTTGGCGCCATCTTTTGGGATTTATTCTTTCCCTGTCCTTCGGTGGTAATCGCAGCGCTGACTGCTTGTTCGCTATAAAATTTAGTAGTACCATTGGCACCCGATCCAAAATATTCGCCCCACAAGGCTACCGACGTGCCCACCTGTCCTTTGATCGGAAACATTTTACATAAACCAGGGTTTAAGGGGTCGTTAGCTTTAAAAATAAATTCACTGTTATTAGGCGGAGTAAGATCCTTAGTGCTCAGCCTTTCTTCTCCGCCAGCAAAAACTATATCCAGATAATAGCTGCTATTGTCGGCTAAACCGCTAGGAACCTTAACGATAATCTGATCCTCGCTCCAAATCGCATCCGCGCAGACTTCGGGAAAATCAAAATTGGCATCCGTCTCGCTCATAGGGTTACTGCCTTTTAAGACGAATTTAACTGTGCTCTTCCCTTGAATCCGGCCAAAACCCTTTCCCCTGATGGTCACATATTGCCCAACCGGCCCTTTATCGGGCGTGAAGCCGGAAATAAAACGAGTCAAAGTTTCTTCGCCCACCTTTCTGAATTTAAGATAATTACTTTTTAAAGGAACGGCAGCAGCCATCTTAGTTACGAAAAAAGTTGTCTTGCCAGAGACAATATCAGGAATAATCGATTTGCCCACCTTGTTGTCTGTCACTAAGTCAGTCCCCTTACTGGAAACAGCCGCTTCATAAGAACCAAAATATGATTTAACTCCGGTCAGGTTAACGCCGTAGTAATAAAAATCTCCCTTTTGTCCTTCAGCTGGATCAAGGGAACACAAGCCAGGCCGGACTATGTTATTAGCGATAAAATCTGGCACCTGCGGACCATTAGCATCATTAGTCATATCCGATTGGCCGTCGCTCCGCACTATTTTTAATTGATAAGATCCATTTAAACCGCTTGGGACACTGATTATTACCTGTTCGCTAGTCCAATTACTGACGCAAGGAGCGCCGGGCGTCCCAGCTAAGGTTTCACCTGCAGGATTAACAAACAGGATCTTGCTACTCGCAGCATCATAATCGCCAAAATTATAACCATAGACAGATAATAGGTTGCCGCTAGCGCCATTAGGATTACTTAAATTACAAATTCCACTCGCGCAATCAGTATCGCTAACACAGGGGCTATCGGGAGCAGATTCGCAATAGCCTCCAACCGGACTAATTTCATTTATCATCGGAGCGCCCTGGCAGGTACAATCACTTTCACTGCAAGTCAAAGCCGGACCGCACTTACTTTCGTCCTTATCGCAAACAGCCGTGCCCGGATCAGCATCGCAGGACTCTCCTAAACCAGCCGGGGGAACACAAAAACAATTAGAATCGCAAGTGTAGCCGTCTTGGCAACTGCCGTCTTGGCAACCGTTTCCGCCGGAGGTGGTGCATTTTTCTAAATTAGCGAAACCGCAATTACTACCAACGCAAGTCCCAAAACCGCTGCTGCAATCCCAAACCCCGGAACAGCCGCAAGGAGCGCCGGAAACACAACCACTTTGGCTGCCATTACCAGTAGCATCAACTAATTTATTCAGAACAAACCTCGCTATTCCCCAAGAAGCTAAGATGATAACTAAACCTATCGCTCCATTCCGCAGGAGCTTTTTAGCATCTTCAACTTTCTTTTCATCGCCATCGCTAGTCATCCATTTGAAACCTCCGGCCAACATGATGACCACAGCTATCGCCGACAAGAAAAGCATGGCGATATTTATTATTCTGGCACCGATCGCCCGAGGATCATCGGTCCCTAAAGCGATCTCATTATCAATTTCAGCCACACCGACATCGATTTGAGCATTGGTAATCTGGAAAAAAGCTAAAATGCTGAAAAATATCAGGATAAAACTAAATAATTTTAAGATGTTTTTTCTCGACACAGGCGTAAATTTAAATATTTTTATTGGGCACAATTACCTTTATTATCCAAGCCATTCTCGGCCGTGGGGCTACCAAAACAACAAGAAGATTGAGTATCGTCCGCTAAACAAGTCCCGCCAGCACTAGGCTTGAAACAATTTTGATAGATGTCACGCAAACCAGAGCCGGCTTGAGCATTATAGGTCACAGATTCATTAAAGTTAGAGTGGAGAATATAAACATCACTCCTGTCCGGCCAACCGTCTGGGTTATTTTCATCTTTATTTTCTATCCCCGCCCAGTACCCTAGAGGCTGGGGAGTCTGGCTCCAAAGGTTAAGATAATTATGGGTGACGCCGTCCTTCTCTTCGCTGCCGGTCTTAATCGTGCTAGCCATCATCAAAGTATCAAAAGGAATCTTAATAGCCGCAGTTAAATCAGTGGGCGAACCACTCACTGGGCTAGGACTGCCAGAAATTTTAGGCGGATTAACTTTGATCTGGTTATTTATGAAAAAATACCATGAATAATTGTCTCCATGTTGAGGGTGCTGATTAATCGAATTAGCAACATAAGGTATGCCCGCTGGGCCGTCACAAAAACCATCCTGATCGCCATCTAAAGAATTATTAGCCAGGTCAACCAAGCCATGAAGATTTTGGGGGTTTAAATCGGCTAAAGGATAATTTCTTAAATTACTATCCCGACAAGTCTTGTGATCCAATTCCACATTAGGCAAACATTTATAACTACCGAACTTAGTGCAGTCACCATCACTAGAACATGTAAAAAGTTCAGCGGCATTCACAAAAGCCATTAACTGGCTATCTGATGGAAGGCAATATATCTTATCACCGCAACCGTTCATCCCGCATTCATTATTAGAAATAAACTCTACCGTCTTATAATTGCTACCCGCCGCAAATTTACCAGACAGGTAATCACCGACACATTTACCATTCTCACATTTAGCTGATAAGCATTCTAGATCGCCAGAACAATTATCTCCATTTCTTTTATTAGAAACGAAATTGCCAGTAATATTTAAAATCTGGAGATAGTCCTTTAATTCATCAGCACTACCAGAGATAGTCATCGGATTAATCGGCTCATCAAAGACTATCTGGATTACTGAATTTCTTGGCTGGTCCGGCTTGCCTTGGACATTCATGCCTTGGACATTATCTAGCCCCCCGGTCATTTGGGATAAAGCTATATTAGAATCATTGGTTTTTAGAATAATATTATCCCCGGCTAAACCTGCCTCCCTCGCCCTAAGCGATAGGGTGCCACCATTAAGACTACTAACCTCGACATCTGGATTCGGCTGGCTCGGAGAATTAATTTTCTCCTTTAAATTCGAGGCGGAATCATTGATGCTGCTACCAACCTCGACATTATTGCCGTTAGAATTACCAGCAAAAGAATAAACAGTCTGCCCGACCGTGACGGTGCTAGCTATTTTCTCTGGATTAACGGAAATAGCCCAAGCGTCACCTGCTTCCGGATCAGCATCAATGGTAAAGCCGAAATAATTAGGAAAATCGATAGAACGCCCATTAAAATCGGCGGCCATTAAATTAATATTGGTTCCGCCTGAAACCTTAAATAGGACTCCTTTGCCCTTATCAGCGTCATAACTAACCTTAAATGACGCATCCTGGCCGTGATAGTTATTAGAATGTTTTTCTGTATCATCAGGCATAGTCGAATTGTCGGGCGTAATATTAGCTACGCTGGCCGCCTGATAGGCTTGGGGTTGTGAATTTAAAGTTACGCTCCCCTGAGAACGCCTTTCTACCGCCGGATAAGGCGTATCTTTTTGATTATCCGGTACCGGGAAAACACCGATGATCTTAGGCGGGGTTAAATCTAATTTATTGCTGACTTCAAAACTCCAAATATAAGTATCTGACGCACAGGTCTTAAAAATTGATTCATCCAGACCGTCTTTCTTTATCTTTCCGCTTAAAGTTATGGAATAATCAGTATAGCCCGTATCAGAGCCCAGATATTCGTTGGTCCTAATAACCAAAGTTTTCTTATCGCTAGTGATAGAAACAGTGGCCGCCGCAGCCGTAGTACTGGTTTCAGCTAAAATCGAGACACTATCTGTTTTCAAAGCTTCATTGTCGCAATTGCCGTTACTATTTGCGTCTTCACAAACAGTCGTCGGGTTAATCGGCTCTTTAAACGTCACTAAAATAGCCGTATTTCTTGGTACCTCTTTTTGGTCTGGCGCCGGATACACACTTTCTAGAGTACAATTACCCAAAGCCCCAGCTCCTGATTCCAAAGCTGATCTTTTAGCGCCAGCTGGCTCACTGCTCGTCCCCTGGCTTTGATCGATAAGCTTGTTCAATATGAAGGTAGTAATGCTCCAAGAAGCAAAAATAATAACCAGACCGATGACTGATTGTTTTAAAATCCGTTTAGCCTGGCTGATCTTATCTTCATTGCCATCACTCATCATCCAAAGAGCGCCAGCATAAATTATCAGGATAACGGTGACCGCGCCCAAGAGACTAAGGAAGATCTGGATGATCCGAGCGGCCATCACCCGGGGGTCATCTGAAGAAAGCCCGATGCTATTATTTACCACCTCGATACCAGCGTCGATTCCCTGGGCCTTAACCACAGAAAACCACAGGACTCCTAAGCTTAAAATAACTAAAAAAAACCAGCTATTTCTTAACTTTTTAGAAATTTTTGATTTAATTATCATGGGTATTATGTTATACTGAAATTATAGCATAAAAATAAAAACAAGAGAACAAAAATGACCATTGATCGCATCATCAAAAAATTCCAAGAGAACAACCCGCAAGCCGATACGGATATTTTGCGTTTAGCTTATGATTTTGCGGCCGCAGCCCACAAGGGACAGCTCCGTAAAAACAACGAACCCTATATTAACCACCCTCTTCACACCGCCTACCTTCTGGCGGAAATCAAGGCTGATCTCCCGACTGTTACCGCCGGGCTACTCCACGACGTGCCGGAAGACACAGAATATACTTTAGATGATATAAAAAAGAACTTCGGCCCCGAAGTTTATTCATTAGTTAAAGGCATTACGAAATTAGGCAAGATCAAATACCGCGGCATTGAACGCTACCGGGAAAACTTGCGCAAGATGTTCCTGGCGATGGCTAATGACATCAGGGTGATATTTATAAAATTCTGCGATCGTTTGCATAATTTACGCACACTAGACTCTCTGCCGCCAGAAAAACAAAAGAGGATTGCCCAAGAAACCCTGGAAATATACGCTCCGATCGCCGGTATGCTCGGCATCTGGCGCTTACGCTGGCAGATGGAGGATATTTGCTTCAAATACCTTTACCCGGAAAAATACAATGAACTAGAACAGAAATATGAAGTTGAAAAAAGGACGGAAAGCAACCAATTTTTCCAAAAAGTAAAAAATATCTTGGAGCCGAAGCTAGAAGAGGCCGGCCTTAATTATGAACTAGAAATCCGCTTCAAGCATCTCTACAGCATCTTCAAGAAAATGGAAAATAAAGACCGGAAATTCGACGAAATCTATGATGTTTTCGCCTTAAGGGTAATCGTCCCGGAGGTTGAAGATTGCTATAAGGTCTTGGGAATAATCCATACCATCTGGAAGCCGAACCCCAACCGTTTCAAGGACTATATTGCCGTACCCAAGCCTAATGGCTACCGCTCTCTCCACACCACCGTCGTGGGACCGGAAAATAAAGCAACCGAATTCCAAATCCGCACCTATGAGATGCACGAAGAAAACAGCTACGGTCTCTCTGCCCACTGGTACTACAAAGCGAGAAGCCAAAAAGACACTAAACAACAACCCAGCTGGGTCAAAGAAATCCTGGACATCCAAAAAGAGATTACTAACACCCAAGAATTCGTGAAAAAAATAAAATTAGATATCTTCCGCGACCGCATCTTCGTTTTCTCGCCCAAGGGTGATGCTTTCGAGCTGCCAGAAAAATCCACCCCTATCGACTTCGCTTACGCTGTCCATACAAACATCGGCAATAAAGCTTCCAGTGTGCTAGTCAACGATAAGCTGGGACGTCTCGACCAAGAATTAAAGAATGGCGACATTGTAGAAATCATTATCGAAAAGAACCGCCAATATCCCAATCGCGATTGGTTGAAGTTTGCTAAAACCAAGAGAGCGCGTGACCGGATCCGGCAGAATGCCAAGAAAACCACCTTTGAAAATATCCGTCGCTTTATCCCAGGAATGCGCGGCCATAAAAATCCCGAATAAACAGATTAAAAAAAGCTCCACCTATTAGGCGGAGCTTTTTTATGTTCTTAACGATTATTAACGGTTTCTTCTAGTTTCCCGATTTTGCGCAGATATTCTTTCTTTTTGCGCATATCCAAGCTAATCAAGGCAGACTTCTTGACCTGGCGCTTAGTCTTCTTCGGTTCCAAATATTTTTTGGAACGAGCTTTTTCTAAGCGTTTACTATTCTTCAAGGCCTTCTTGAACTTACGCAAGAAACTTTCAAAACTTTCTCCTGGTTTACGTTTTAAATCAGCCATATAAAACACCTCTCTTTCTATTTATTTTTTTCTCTAATTTATCCTTAATTTTCTTATAAGGCACAACCTCTTGGACGGCCGAATCCATATCACGCATAATAATGGTTTCATCCATCACTTCCTTCTTCCCTAAAATCAAACTTAATTTAGCCTTCATATTAGTCGCTTCTTCCATTTGATTCTTCAAGCTATCAGAACAGAAAGAATGACGAACGTTAAATCCGGCCTTCCTTAAATCTTCAAATAACAACAAAGATTTTATTTTTGCTTGCTCGCCTAGCTGTCCGATAAAAATAATATCGTCAGCCGGAACATAGAATAGATCTCGATTATCTTTAGCCTTAATCACTGTTCTCTCCAAACCGATTGCTAAGCCAGCGGCTGGAGTAGCCGGACCGCCAAAAGATTCGATCAAAGTATCAAAACGCCCGCCGCCAGCCAAAGCTAATTTGCTCTGAGCGACGCCATCCTCTGATACCGGCCAAAACTCAAATACTGTATCGTTATAATATGACAAACCTCTCACTAGATAAGGATTGAAATTATAGTTAATACCTAATTCATCCAAGTGCTCTAAGGCTTTTTTGAAATGATCTCGACTCGCTTCATTTAAATAATCAGCGATCTGCGGCGCCTCTTCTTTCATCTTAGCGCAAGCGTCTTCCTTACAATCCAGAAGGGTTAGGGAATTCTTACCCAGATTCTTCTTGCAAGCATTGCAAAGCTTGGAACGGCGACCGCGCTCCTTATAAAAATTAAGCAAACGGGTATTATACTCCTTGCGGCATTCCGGCCCACCCAAGCTATTAACTTGGACTTGGACGTTAATTTTTAATTCTTTAAAAAAATTATTAGCTAAAGCGATCAAACCAACCTCGGCCATCGGTTTATTATCACCGATAATCTCCAAATCCAATTGGTTGGATTCACGATAACGTCCTGATTGCAACTTTTCCTGTCGAAAAATTGGCCCCATGGAAAAGATTTTCAAAGGCAAAGTAAACTGGTTGATATTTTCCAGGTAGGCCCGGATAATTCCTTGGGTTATTTCCGGCCGCAAGACGATCTTTTCCGCCTTTTCTCCTTCGACCCAATATAATTCCTTATCAATCGGACGCCGGCTGGATTTTTTATATAAATCATAGCTTTCTAGCAGAGGAGTCTTTAGATAATTAAAGCCAAAATATTCCGCCAATTCATAAGCGCGATCCGAAACGGCCTTAAAATAGCGCCAGTCAGAAGGTAGGGTATCTTTCATGCCCAAAATCCTACCAGAAGATTGAGCCTTCTTTTCGGGCTTTTTAACAGCATTATCCTTGGTGGCATTTTTTTTAGGTCGAGGCATAGGTTTTATTAATATTGAGGCAAATCTTTAAAAACTTTTATCTTATTAAAGGGGTAACCGCGAAAATAAACGCGTCCCGTGATGAAACTTTTATTCAAAGGACCAAAAATCCTAGAGTCTTTAGAGGCATTACGATTGTCGCCTAAGACAAAATATTCATCTGGCCCCAAACTTATCTTGGCATCGCTAGCGCTATAAGTACCTAAATCAGCTGGCAAATAATTTTCTTTAAGGACGAAACCGTCAGGGTTAGCCTGGTTATAAATATGGACTTCCCCGTCTTTCACCTGCACGCTTTCGCCCGGCAAACCGATGAGCCTCTTGATGAAATATTCTTGCGGGTCCATGGGGTAACGGAAAACTATGATTTCACCTCTTTGTGGCTCTTGAAAACGGTAGCTTATCTCATCAATAATCAGATATTCGCGGTCGTGGAAGTTGGGCTCCATGGAAGCGCCTTTGACGTAGAAGGGTTGGATTAAAAAATAGCGGACTGGAATGATAATTGCCAAAGAAATCGCCGCTACTTTAACAAACTCCCACAAAAAAATAAAAAATCTTTTAAACATATTTATCCTCCTCTAAAATATCACTATCTATTAGTAAAGAATCCAAGTTGAAAAAGCTTGAATTCGTAATTAACACTATAACAGAAAAATTTAAAAAAATCAAATCGGTCTTTTTCCTTATCTTTAGCGAATAAACATCGCATCTCCATAGCTGAAAAAGCGATATCTCTTCTTAATTGCGGCCTGATAAGCCTTGTCAATATTATGCTTGCCCGCTAAAGCGCTCACCAGCATCAGGAGACTTGACTTAGGCAGGTGGAAATTAGTGATTAAGGCGTCAACAACTTTAAACTTATAAGGAGGATAGATGAAAATATTCGTCCAAACCTTAAAATCCTTTAAGCTCTTAATCTTTTTTTGTTCATTCACCTTCCCTCCCCAAGTCTCGAGCGTCCGGCACGAAGTTGTGCCCACGGCAACAATCCGCCGTCCCTCGCTTTTAGCTTTTAAAATCTTTTTTTGGACAAGAGTCTTCATCTCAACCAACTCACTATGCATTTCATGCTCAGATATATTCTCGCTCTTGACGGTCGCGAAGGTCCCCAGACCGACATGAAGAGTAACAGCCAAGACCTCAACTCCCATCTTTTTAATCTTCCTTAAAAGAGCTGGCGTAAAATGAAGGCCGGCTGTCGGCGCCGCCACCGAGCCTCGTTTCTTTTCATCGGCATAAACGGTTTGATAAGATTGCTTATCATTATTTTTCTGCCCGTCTCTCTTAATATAGGGAGGCAGAGGAACTTGCCCGATCCGATCGACTAAATCCAAAAATTTCTGGCCGCTTTGATTGAATTCTACTTCCCAGGTACCATCGCCTCTATCTTTTGTTAAAGTCGCTTGCAGCTTTCCGGAAAAATTAACTTTTAAACCAATCTTTGTTCGCCCCTTTACTAAACACTCCCAACGGTTGTGATTAAGCTGATGATGCAAAAATATTTCTCTCTGCCCGCCGCCAAGCTCCGTCTTGCCGATAAGACGGGCTGGAAAAACTTTAGAATTATTGACCACCAAAACATCGCCGGGGCATAAATATTCAAATATATTATAAAAATAATCATGCTTAATATCACCGCCTCTTTTATCCAAAACCAAAAGCCGCGAATGGTTGCGCGGCTTAGCCGGATTCTGAGCAATCAAACCCGGCGGAAGATTGTAGTTGAAATCGCTGAGAGTTAGGGGCATAAAAAATATAAATAAAAATACTAACTAGGCCACGCGAAACCTTGGCCGCTCGCAGATTCACCTTAATCATTTCTATAATGACACAATATTTTATTTTAAAAAAGGACCTTGGTTATACAAAATGTATATTTATAAACCAAGGTCCAAGAACAAAAATTCAAAGAGCCGAGGGACTAAGTCCTAAGCTCAACTTGCGAGAGCGGCCGGGTGGCCAGAGCTGAAGTCGCCGCCAAGTAAGAAGTAGAACCGAGACCACTCGGAGCCGCGCCAGCCGAGGCAACGGACATACAAAGCACCATTCGGGTCACGATAAATCGTTCCCCAAAAAAAGATAGCTTTACCCTTCCAGGACTCCGGGATCAGCTCAGGATGAGCAAAGAGGTAATCCAAAACATTGGCGTTCATCACCGGCTTGGCGGCCAATTCTTTTCTTAAATCGTGACCGCAGATATAGCCTGTCTTCTGCCTCTTAGACAAATAAAGAGCAGCTCTAGTAGGAACAAATTTTAACAACCCACTTTTTTTATGTTCTTCAACAGACAAGCCGTCGGGCACAAAAGGTGCAGCATCACAGTCGATGAGATGCTCAGGATAAGAAATTGTAGCCAAGCCGGCCAACAGATCCCTGATCTTACCAAGCTCAGCAAATTGTTTCAGTTTGGTCACCTCGTCAGGGGTGAAACCGGCTTTTTCCAGAGCATCGCCCAATTGGTTCATAGCTCCAACGGAATAAAGAGTTGACATTGTCAGTCCTCCTGTATTTTGTAACTCGTTTCTTTTGGTTTTACGTTCTTGAAACTTGTTACTGATTTAACTGCTCTCAAATCATTATTGATTCTGCAACAGCGGTCAAAAATCTAACATTTTAGATTGCTAATCGCTAAAGCAGAATATTTATTAAAGGCCGATTCTAATAGAACAATTACAGCACAAAATTAAATTAATGTCAATATATAACTCATGAACAGCTATTTTTACACTAACTTATCCACGCCAAGTGGCTTTAAGCCCAGATGCCTATAGCCTAAATCAGTGACTATTCTGCCTCGAGGCGAACGGTCTAAAAAGCCAAGTTGCATCAGATATGGTTCATATATATTTTCAATCGTATCCATCTCTTCGCCTGTAGCCGCCGCTAAAGTATTAAGGCCCACTGGACCGCCCTTGAATTTATCAATAATGGTTTCCATCAATTTGCGATCGACTGAATCTAGGCCCAAAGTATCAACTTCCAACATGTCCAGCGCCTCTAAGCATAAACCCTGAGAAATGACTCCATCACCTTTAACTTCGCAATAATCGCGCACTCTTTTTAGGAGACGGTTAGCGATGCGTGGTGTGCGCCTGGATCTTTGGGCAATATTTATAGCAGCTTGAGGTTCAATTGAAGCTCCTAAAATCTTAGCGCTCCGGCTGATAATCTTTTCTATATCGCTTATTTCATAGAAGTTAAGATGATGGGTCAAACCAAAACGGTCGCGGAGCGGCGAAGATAATAGGCTGGCCATGGTGGTGGCGCCGATAATTGTAAAACGAGGCAGGTCCAATCTCAGGGTCCGGGCGCTCGGACCTTTGCCGATAATAATATCTAAAGCGTAATCTTCCATAGCCGGATAAAGAACCTCTTCAATTGTCTTGTTCAAACGATGAATCTCATCAATGAATAAAATATCGCCTGGAGCCAGGTTGGTTAAAATAGCTGCTAAGTCACCAGCCTTCTCGATGGCTGGACCGGAAGTAACGCGGATATTAGCGCCGATTTCGTTAGCGATAACGTGAGCCAAGGTGGTTTTGCCTAAACCGGGAGCACCATATAACAGAACGTGTTCGATGGGCTCGCTCCTTTTCTGGGCGGCAGCGATGGTAATCTCTAAATTAGCCTTGATTTTTTCTTGACCAATATACTCAGCTAAAGTTTTAGGGCGCAAGCTCAAATCGAAGGCATCTTCGCCACCCTTGGCTACTGGTGAAATCAAGCGTTCTTCGTCTATCTTCATATAATTGATATTTAAATCTTCCTAAATTCACAAATGTCATTAAAGTCACAATAGCGACAAGTAATCTCATCCGGGGTCGGGGAAAAATCATATCTCTTAATTGCCTCGATAATCTCCCTTATCTCTAGCTTGAACTTTTCCAGATCCTTATCTTTAGCGCTAAAAACAAATTTGCTGCCATCCTGTAAATAATAGAAGGCCAGCGAGGAGACTTTTAGGCCTAAAAGCTCTTCGGCGACTATCTGATACAAGAACAGCTGGCGTTTAGCCGCATAGTCCAAGGTCTTTTTCGGGCTACCCGTCTTATAATCAGCAATCTCACAAGTGCCATCAGGTAATTTATCAATCCGGTCAATCGTTCCCTTAATGACTTCCTTATTAATCTTGATCGTAAAGCTTTTCTCTAAAAATAATATCTGCGGTAAAGAGTCTTTCAGAAAACTATCGAAGAATAAGGCGAGATTTTTTTCACCTTCCCGATAATATTTTTCTCTATCCCCGGCGCTTTCCCAATTCTCGGGGCTAAAATTATCCCGATAAAGCTTGAGCAGGTTTTCTTTTTTTAATACCGGAATAGAATCTTTCCCGAACAAACTAGCCTGAGGCGCGCTGACCAGCGGCAACAAGAATTCATAAAGGCTGCGATGGATAAGCTGGCCAAAAATAAACTGATTCTTGGTAGCGGCCGGAATCTTGAGGAGGAAAGCGAATTTATATTGTAAGGGGCAAGAGCTATAAGCAGCAAACTGGGAAAAAGAAAACTTATCAGGCAGAGCTAATTTGACGCTTTCTTCTTGAATTTTATCCAAGCCTTCCAAATCTTTTATTAAATCGCTACCTTTAACATCTAAGTTAACTGGGCTATCTGCGACTATTCCCATCTCAGTGATGAATTTTGAGGGTTTTTTCTCCCGAGCCCCGCCATAATCTTTGGCGGCTGTCAGATAAAGTTCGTCTTTAGCTCTGGTTAAGGCGACATAGAAGAGACGGCGCTCTTCTTCCAGATGAAAATCACTGCTGCTTGTTGTCTTTTCTCTCACTAAAGGCTCCGGTAACTCAATCTTCTCTCCGCGATGGATGCTTGGAAACTGCTTATCAACTAAATTAGGCAGAAAGACGTATTTGAATTCCAAACCTTTAGCGGCGTGGACGGTCATTATCTTAACGACATCAGCATCTTCAAAATCACGCGCCAAAGAACCGCTTTCGCCGGATTCAAGTTCCAAGTCCATCATTTGTCGGAAGTCTTTAAGTTTCAAATCCAGGTCGGCCTCTTCCGCTTTCTTGATTTTCTTATAGAACTGATTGAGATAAGAATAAATTTTTACGTCACGATCGCGATCCAGGCGTTTTAATAAGCCGGAATCTTTTACGAACTCCAAGAAAATACGAGATGTCTTGCCGCCCACCGCTAAAGTCGATTGCTTCTCTATCATGCCCAGAAGCTTATTGATATTTTGGAGAGATTCAGGGCTAATTTCAGGAATAGCGGCCGCATTCTTTAGAGTTTCATATAAAGACCAGACCTTACGCCGGGCAAACTTGTTGATTGTAATCAAGTCGGGATAAGAAACTTTAAAGACCTCCATGTTCAGAACCCTGAACAAAGCAGACGACTCATGATAGTTGTCTAATAGCTTCAAATAAGCCAAACAATCCAAGATTATGGGTTTGTAATAAAGCCCGCGCAAGGATACGAACTCATTAGGAATATTATGACGATTCAACTCTTTGACGAATTTATCGGCAATGGCATTAGAGCGGACCAGAATAGCAAAATCTGACCAGGCGGTCTCTTTATCAGCTTGATAAATGTCTTTGATGCTCCCGGAAACGAAAGAAGCTTCTTCGGTTTCCGTCGCAAAATTATGGAAACTAACCTGGGATTTTTTGGAAGATGGTTTTTCCGCCTTCTCGCCCTTTGCCTTAATCTTCTTATCCAAGCCCAATTTAGTTTCCAAACGGTTGGGATTATTATTTTGGATAAAATGATAGGCATAATCCAGGATTTCCTGGTTAGAGCGGTAATTATCAGTCAAAAGGACTTCCTGGGCCTGAGGATAATCATCTTTAAATTGCATGATATTAGCGATTGAGGCTCCGCGGAAACGATATACCGCCTGATCATCATCTCCAGTGACTAGCAAGTTATTATGACCAGCGGCCAATAACTTCATTAATTCATACTGAGCGTAGTTAGTGTCCTGAAATTCATCCACCATTATTTGCTTGAACTTCCGTTGATAAAACTGGAGAATATTAGGGCGATCGCGAAAAAGCTTCAGGGTGTAGATGATTAGGTCGCCGAAATCCAAAAAATTATTTTTTAACAGTAACTGATTATACACGTGGAAAGCATTCGCTAATTCCCGGAGGCGTTCGACTTCTATTTCATCAGTCTCTTCTCTGTCGTCATCCGAACTAATTTTTTTTGCCCTCGAGGCTTTTTTGGCTTTAACCGCTCCGCTTAAACGCCTATCCCGGTCTGATTCTAAATTCTCAGCATATGCCAAATATTCAGCGGCTGAGATATCCTCATCTTTAAGGCGAGAAAAATGTTTGATAAGTTCGGCGATAAACTTAGTCGGGTTGCCGAGAGGGCGATAATAATTCAAATCGAAATCATCGAGATTCTTCTTAATCAATATCCATTGTTCGGTCGTATTTAGTAATTTAAAATCCGGATTCAAGCCGATATCTAAAGCATGTTCACGCAGAAGCCTTTCACACAAGCCATGGAAAGTATAAATCCAAAGATCAGTATAGCCATAAGGCAAGAGGCGGTCGGCTCTTTCAGTTAGTTCACCCACGGCCTTCTCGGTAAAAGTAGTTAGGAGAATTTCATCGGCTTTGAGACCGACCTCTTGAATCAAATATAGGAGACGGTTGATCAAGACGGTGGTCTTGCCGGTACCGGCGCCGGCAATAACCAAAAGAGGGCCGCTGGTATGCTTGACGGCAGCCCGTTGTTTATGGTTTAAATTGGCTAATAAATCGGCCATTATAAGAATTTTAGGTTATTGAGTTCACATTAATTCTATAGCTTTTAAGCTTAATTGGCAAATAAGAAATAACTTTCGGGTTTAATAAAATTCCGCCTTATTTTCGGGCGGAATTATATTAAATGATTTCCTAGCTCAACCTAAAAATGCAATATCTTCTTGAGCCTGGCCGGATTTTTGATGTCACCGATCAGAGCCAGATTTAAGTGGCGACTGATAAAGATCCTCTTGGCGACACGCTTTATGTCCTCGGCTTTAACCGCTTTGATTTTTCTGATCATTTCGGAAGGCTTAACTACAGGACTTGGCATAATAACCTGGCGACCATAGAAACTAGCGATATCATCGGATGATTCCAGCTGCATGGTCAGGTGGCTGACATAGAAATCTTTCGCCTTCTTTAACTCTTTGGCAGGCACCGCCTCTAAGCTGATTTTTTTATACTCTCCCAAGATCGTCTTGATAGACTGCTCTAATTTCAGTAAAGGTACGCCGGCGCGAGTAGTCAGATAACCGGCGTCAGAGCTGAGTTCGGTCATGGTGCGGACATGATAGGCTAAGCCTTGCCGTTCACGCAAATTAATGAACAAGCGGGAACTCATTGAGCCGCCCAAGATAATACTTAAAATACCTAGGGCTGATTCGTCTGGGTCGCCATCCGGGAAGGCACGCACCGCTAGAGACAGGGTAACCTGGTCTGTTTTCTTATAATGTACCTTAACCTGCGGGGCATTTTGTTTATCTTTGATAAGCGGCTTATCTTGCCATTTATTCCTCTTAACCGATTCAAATAATTGCCTCAATTTACGGTCCAAATCTTTAGGCCAAGCGCCGGCTAAAAGAATGTACATGGACTTAGATCCATATTGACGCTTAAAGTAATCTATAAAATCCTGGCGCTTGAAACTCTTAATCGTTTTCTTGGTGCCGATAGTCGACCAACCAGCGGGCGTATCGCCATAAAGGCATTCTTCCAAGATATCCTCGATCAACATCAAGGGATTATCTTGGTACATATTGAATTCCTCGATTATCACACCCTTTTCCCGTTCGATTTCCGTGGCGTCAAATTTAGATTTCTCCAGCAGCTCGTGAATGATATTAACCGCTACCGGCATCTTGGCACTCGCCGTCTTAATGAAATAACCGGTATATTCCTTACTAGTGAAAGCGTTATACTCTGCACCGATTTCATCCAAAGCGCTAGATAAAGAGAGGGTGTCCGGGTATTTTTCCGTTCCCTTGAAGAACATGTGCTCTAAAAAATGGGACAAACCGCTAGTCCGGCGGTCTTCATATTTCGAACCTGTCTTAAACATCACCAAAATCGTCGCCGTCTTCATGCTCGGTACCGGCAAACTGATGATGGGCAAGCCATTAGCCAGCCTTTTTAACTTATAGTTATTCATATTTTAATGGGACTTTATTTTACTCTCTGAAAAAATAAAGAAATAAATGATTTATGTTAACCCTTTAAATTTATCATGTTTCTGATATAATTAATAGACGAATAAATGAAATATATGGCTTATAAAATCAAAGACCGGGATTTCGTCTTGAAATCAGAAGACAAACTACTACGGCAATATAAGATTAGTCGGATTAAGGATTTGCCAGACAGCGAAAAACCTCGGGAAAAATTACTCGATAGCGGTCCAGGCGCCCTATCAGCCGCCGAACTCTTGGCGGTAGTCTTAGGCGTCGGCACCAAAAAGGAAGAAGTTTTTTCCATGTCTTCCCGTTTATTGAGAGAGTATGGAGAAAAAGCTATAGTCCACCAAAAAGATCCCAAGGCGATCGCCAAGGAATTAAAAATCCCAGAAATCAAAGCCTGTCAGATTGTCGCTTGTTTTGAATTAGGCCGACGCTTTTTCCTGAAAACTCCAGGCGGTTCAATCACGATTCGTAATGCCTCTCAAGCTTTTTCCCACCTCAAAGATATGGGCCTGCTCCAGAAAGAGCAATTCCGCGGTTTATACCTTAACAGTCGCTATCAGTTAGTACACGATGAAGTAATTTCTCTGGGCACTCTGACGTCCAGCTTAGTCCACCCTCGGGAAGTCTTTAAGCCGGCGTTAGAATACTCAGCGGTAGCGGTGATTATCGCTCACAACCACCCCTCCGGCAGCCTCAAGGCTACTAGAGCTGACCAAGAAATCACCAGCCAATTGATTGAAGCGGGCAAAATATTAGAAATAGAAATTTTGGACCACTTAATCATCGCTAAAAATAAATTTATTAGCATCCTTTAGCTGTGAAAGAGATAAAGAATAAAAAATATAATATCAAACCGGTCACCCTGATTATCCATGATGAGGCTAGCGTTAGATTTCACGTTAAAAATGATGACTATTTCGGCACGATTGCGACCGTTCTTAGCTTGATAAAACAAGACTGCAAAAAATCGGCTAGGATGAACCAGTCACAAACTCTCAAAATTCTTGGAAGATTAGAAAAAGACTTGTTATTCCTGCAAAAAAATTACCAAATCAAAGCTAAAACTAGCCAAAAAAAGATAATACCAAAAGGCAGGCTCCAAAGCCAATGATCAAAAAACATGAGTACCGCTAAAGCCACAATAAAACCAGCGCCAACTTCAGTCGCGCTGGTTTTTTTCAAGCTATAAAACAACCAAAGTGCGAAGGCCGCAAAGCCGAACACGCCGATTTCCGCCCAAGCTAAAATAAAAACATTATGGACTGGTTGCGGATAGGATTCTTCATCCCCTAAATTAGCCACGTAATTACCGCGCCCGATTCCGAAGTAAGGTCGCTGCCTGATCAGATTAGCGGCTTGATATAAATATGTCTGCCTTTCATTAATTGATTTTTCTTCCAAGCGCCCTGAGGCCTGCCAGCGGTTAAACCAGATTTCCCTAAAAGGAAAACAGAGAGCCCCGCATAAAACCAAGGACAAGAAAGCTAAGGCGGCCAACTTAGCCAGATTATTCCAGGCTTTCTTGGTGATATAAAAAACGGCGAATATAAACATGGCGGCTAGATAAGCTAAAAGCGCCGCCCGAGAAAAAGAAAATAATAAGGCGCTTAAGCCCAGGAAATAGGCCAGCCAAAAGAAAAGACTGGAGCGCCACCGGCTTTTACTGCCCCGGTCAGGCAAATTGATGATATAGTAAGCTGACAGCAATAAGACAAATACCATGACTCCGCCCAGAATATTAGGATGATCGAAGCCACCATAAGCCCTCAACCAACGGCCGAAGGAGCTTTCAACAACAGAAGCCCCCGGTAATCCAGAGTCATGGAAACTCAAACCGAGGTATTTGCAGGCCCAAGTAGTCTGTAATAAAAACTGACTGATAGCTAAGATCGCTTGCAAGCTTAAACTAGCTAAGAGACCGACGACTATCTTAAAACGGCTTAGATTTATCCCCTTATCCTGAAAAAATAACCATAACCCGATTCCTAAAATGAACAAAAGATAATAATTCCAAGCTAAGAGCTTATCAGACGCGAAAAAAATAGAAATTAAAGTAAATAGATTCCAAGCTAATAGTAAATAAACCGGCAAACCAATTCCCTTGATTGATAGTTTCCATCTAATCTGTCCGTATTTCAATTTATAAACAGCAAAACAAAGCAATAAAATAACCAGAACAGATTCCCAAACATACAAGCTAATCTCGTTATAATTAGAGAAGCTAGGACGCAAAATTAATTTAGTTTGCCAAGGCAAAAGAAAAACTGCTAAATAGCTTAGATAGACAATGATTCTCTTAAGCGCTCCCATATTTTTTTATTTTATCCCAAAATTTGTTTCTTAACTCTTCTCGCCGATCCGAGAGATAAAGCTTAATAACCTGATCGCTAATTATCACTCGGCTATCTTGGTTCATTATCGACTTTAAAGCTCGAGGCATTATCTTAATCTGCCAACGACGAGCCAAGCTTTCCCAGCTAGAGAAAATCCTGCTATCGGGAAAAAGCTTAAGTGGTCTCAACTGGCGCCTCGGACTGGCTTGCGGCCAGATAAAATTAGGAAAAATTAACCTGAGCCAGTGGTTGGCGCGGATAAATTGATTATAGACTCCCGATTGATCGTAAATGGGCACTAAACCCGCCAACCAATAGTTAAAATAAAAATCATTTTCGTCTAGACGGAAGCTTTTTAAATCCAAGTTAGTTTCACTGACATAGAAGCTTAGGCAGATCTTATCCCGTTTAGTCTGGGAATTGGGCCGCAAACGCAAAATCTTGGCCAAACCAGCGCAAAATAATCTAGACAGCCAAATCCGGCCAGGTGAGGTGATGACAAACAAATCGATATCGCTACCCTCGCGCAGATTGTGGGCGCCAATCAGATTAGCTACCGCGATCATCCTGACAAAAGGCAGGAGGCGGAACCAAGCCGACACCCTGAGGGCAATCTTCAATTTCCGATCCGTATAATTATAGCGGGCCAAGCGTAAACTGATGATATCTTCGCGACCAGATAAAAAATAAAAACCATTTTTTTCCTGCCAATCGGAGACGGCTGAGCTGGAATTTAAAAACACCAACAAATCGCCCAAATCGATCTTTACTGTTAAATATTGCCAAATCTCATAAGCAGTCAGGGGATAATCAAACAAATCAAACCAGGCCAAAACTTTTACAATGGCCGGCTCTAAATCATATTGATTACTACCAAGATTATCTGCCATAAAAAACGATGACCCTACTGCCCTTTAGGCCTTTCAATCTGCAGGGCTTCGACCCGGCTGTCTCCTCCAGTTATTTTCATGATATCCTTATCCATCTTTCGGAATTCCAGGTAAGCGTTATTATAATGATTAACCGTGGTAGACATGCTCAGACCTAATTTTTTCAAGAATTCCTCGTAGCTCAGCATGTGCTTCCCTAATTTTTCGATATTAGCCTTTATCTCCTTAGCGCTCTCTTCTATCTTCATAGCTTTCAAACCCTGTAAAACAGTCTGCAGATATGCTAGGAAAGAAGTCGGAGAAACGATAATAACTTTTTTGTCGCGATAGGCGTACTCGATCAGATCTCTCGTGTTAACTTTGACCGCGCCAACCTTATTGATCAATAAGTCATAGTAAATCGCCTCGGATGGTATGAACATGAAAGCGAATTCCATGGTTTTTTTGCCTGGTAGTATATACTTCGAAGTTTCATCGATCCGGTTTTTCAAGTCTTGCTTGAAATTCTGCTCTAATTTTTCTCTAGTCTCCCTATCTTTCGCGTCTAGGATCCTCTCATAATTCTCCAGAGAAAACTTAGCGTCGATCGGAATAAGCTTGTCTTTAACAAAAACGACTGCATCCACTATCAAGTCCTTGCCGCTGCGTTCATCCTTGCCTAATTTATACTGCATCTCATACGAATTAGGCGGCAGGACATTCTTTAGGGTTTCTTCTAAAAAATATTCCCCCAGGACTCCTCGCTGTTTCGGGTTCTTGAGAATATCCTGCAAATTCTGAAGCTGAGCGGAAAAATTAACCACCTGTTTGTTAGTCTCATCTAATTTGGTCAACTTCTCGGTCACTTCCGATATTAGTTTAGCTGACTGACCAGTAATACTCTGAATGATCTGGGTTGTCTGCCCGAATTGTGCTTGGCTCGCCTTATGCGTTTCCGATAACTTGCGATCTAACTCTTGGCGTAATTCCCGATTCTGTTCATTAAGCTGATTAAGCTTCTCTGCTAGAACAACTAATTTTTCAGTATCCCCGCTGCCCTGCTTACGTAGCAATAAAAAAATAATAACGACAATACCCAGGATCAAAAGACTGAATAATATAAAGCTTGCTTCCATATAATTGATATTTTATTAATAATAGCAATACTATTATAGTATAGACCCGCCTTTTGATAAATATTGCCGAAGTCTTGTTTCCGTGATGACTGACAGCAATAAAAAAATCCCTAGGATTCCGTCCAGGGATTTTTTTTAAATATATATCTTCTATTTCTTCAGTAAATCTCTAATTTCAGTCAATAACTTTTCTTGTTTGCTTAATTCCGGTTCCTTGGCCGGGGCCTCGGGCTCTGGTTTCAAGCGCCTCAATCTCATTAGCAGTTTGATGGCGATGAAAATGGCCGCTGAAATCACTAGGAAGTCGAAAATATTCTGCAGGAAAACACCTAAATTCATAATAATTGCCGGGTGACTGTTAGTGGCAGCTTTGAGGGAAACTTTAATATCGGTGAAATTAACCCCACCGATCAATAAGCCCAAAAGCGGCATGACGATGTCAGCTACTAAAGAGGAAACGATCTTGCCGAAAGCGCCACCGACAACGACTGCCACGGCCAGATCAACCACGTTACCCCGCATTATAAAGGCCTTGAACTCCTTAATGAATTTCATATGATTTAATATACAATATTTTTAAAAAGCCTTCAAGGATATTTATGCCCAGGTGACGCTAGCCACCCTATCCTTCTCTTCCTTAAACCTCATAATCCTCACCCCTTGGGTATCGCGGCCCAAAACACTGATAGATTTGAAGGGGAGGCGGATCACTTGGCCTTTTTCGGAAATAATAATCAGATCTCTATCCGCCATGCTTTCAGCATTAATAAGGAAGGCGTTAGTCAGGTCTCCTGTTTTATCAGTCACTTTAGCGGTCTTGATGCCGCTGCCGCCACGACCTTGTACTTTATATAAAGCAAAGTCGCTGCGCTTGCCGAAGCCGTGAGCCATGATGGTAAGTATCTGGTATTTCTTTAATTTATCCTTATCCGCTGTCTTGGCTACACCCATCCCGATAACCCGGTCATCCTTTTTCAGCCTGATGCCATGGACACCAGCGGCTCCACGGCCCATATCACGGACATCTTTTTCAGCGAAACGAATGGCTTGGCCATGAGCGCTAACCAGCTGGATATGGTCACTACCGCTGGTCGGCTTAGCCCAAATCAGCTTATCATCATCCTTGATCTTAATAGCAATCAAACCGCTCCGACGGACATTAGAGAAAGCCCCTAAATCGACCTTCTTCACCAAACCCTTTTCAGTGGCAAAAAATAAATACTTACTGCTTGATAATTTATCCAGAGGCAAAATCGAAGTAACTTGTTCACCGCTGGTTAATTGTAAAAAATTAACTATCGGCGTCCCCTTGGCGATACGAGAAGCTTGAGGTATCTCATAAGCTTTCAATTGGAACATCCGACCCTTAGTAGTAAAAAATAGAATGTCATTATGAGTAAAGGTGGTAAACATGAATAAAACCGAATCTTCCTCTTTGGTGGTTAGACCGATTACTCCTTTGCCTCCCCTGGCCTGGACTTTAAAGATATCAGATTCAACCCGCTTAATGTAACCATCCCTTGTCATCATGAATAAGGTTTCTTCGTTCGGCACTAAGTCTTCCATATTGAATTCCTTAACGCCATGACTGACCACCTGGGTGCGGCGCTCGTCTCCGAACTTCTCGCCTAAAGCCTTGATTTCGTCCTTGATGATTCCCCTAATTCTAGCTACTGATTTAAGAATCGCCTCTAATTCCTTGATTAATTTCTGTTTCTCTTTCAATTCTTCTTCGATTTTTAACCTTTCCAGGTTCGCCAAGTTCTGCAAACGCATTTCTAAAATCGCGACTGCTTGGCGTTCAGATAATTTGAACTTTTTGATTAAATTATTTTTAGCCTCCTCTTTGTCCTTGGAAGCCTTAATGGTCTTGATAACAGCGTCGATATTCTTTAAAGCGATCATTAATCCCTCTAAGATATGAGCTCTTTCTTTGGCTTTATTCAAATCAAACTGGGTGCGGCGCCTGACTACTTCTTCGCGATGCTTAATATACTCTTCGAGTATCATTTTCAAAGTCAAAACCTTGGGCTGTAAACCATCGATCAGGGCCAAGGCATTAACATGGAAAGTTTCTTGGAGCTGGGTATGCTTATATAAACTATTTAAAATCTTTTTCGGATAAGCATCTTTTTTCAAATCCAATACGACCCGGACCCCATCCTTATCCGATTCATCCCTTAGATTTTTGATACCCTCGATCTTTTTATCTTTAACTAGGTCAGCGATCTTCTCTACCAGAGTCGCTTTGTTGACCTGGTAGGGAACCTCAGAAATTACAATCTGATAAGCTTCGCCCTTGCCTTCGACTATTTCGGCGCGACCGCGCATAACGATACCACCTTTGCCGGTAGCATAAGCGCTCAAGATGTCCTTCTGATTATATATAATGCCGCCTGTAGGAAAATCGGGGCCTTTGACGAACTGCATCAAATCCTCGATAGTCGCCTCTGGGTTATCGATCAGGTGGCTGACAGCCGCTGTCAATTCTCTTAGATTATGAGGAGGAATATTAGTAGCCATACCGACTGCGATACCCATTGTGCCGTTAAGGAGTAAATTGGGCAATTTAGCCGGCAAGACTCGAGGCTCTTGCTGTGAGCCATCAAAATTAGGAGAAAAATTAACCGTATCCTTATCAATATCAAACAACATCTCTTCGGCTAAAGCGGCTAGCTTGGCTTCGGTGTAGCGCATGGCGGCCGCACTATCGCCATCCATAGAACCGAAATTACCCTGACCGCGCACCAAGGGATAGCGCATAGCGAAATCTTGAGCCATTCTGACCATCGAATCATAAACAGCGCTATCGCCATGAGGATGGTATTTACCTAAAACCTCGCCGACCACCGTTGCTGACTTTCTGAATTTGGAGCTCGATCTAAGGCCAACGCTCCACATCGCATACAGAATGCGCCGATGAACGGGCTTGAGTCCGTCACGCACGTCTGGCAAAGCCCGGGAAACGATGACACTCATAGCATAATCTAAATAGGAGCGGCTCATTTCCTCAACGATCGGCTGATCCTGGACCAAGCCATAGGCTGTATGTTGGCGAGAATTGCCATTACCGTTATCAGGAGAATCAGAATCTGCTTCATTTAAAAGTGCCGCCTCGGTCTCGAGATTGCTTTTAGTCTCTTTTTCTTTCTTAGAAGACTTCTTGTCTGGTTTAGACATAGATCAATAGTAATTTACTTATTTTTCTTATTAGCATTTATCTTAGCTTCTATAAGCTCCAGAGAGCTTGAGGCATCAATATTGTCTAACGTGTTCAGCGCCTGGTTAGTTGGTAAGCCGGTAAGCACTGGGGCTTGGTCAGCCGTTCTTTTTAAATTTACCTCTTCAACTAACTTATCAAGCACCGGAGCGGCCGCCTGAGCAATTTGTTTATTCTTTGCCGCCTTAAAATCCTGAGTCACCTGATTGAAGGTGGTGCTAAAATCCTCTTTAATCTGCCCCCAATCAAAATCTTCTTTTTCCGAGCTGCTCTCATAGTTGAATTGAAAAACATTTTTCAGGTTTAGGGAATAGAAAACGAGCAACAAGCCCAGGAAAGAAATTAGGCCTAAGCTGAGTAAAAATTTTTTCTTCTCAGGGGCTGAATTTTTAGAGCGGGGCATAATAATCAAAAAGTTATTATTCCTTTAAGCCATCAAGATTAATATCGTATAGGATTTCTTCTGCAATCAAGCGATAGCTAAGAATCTCTTCCGGCTTAAACCATAAAGCTATCTCTCTTTCCGCCTCGTCAGGATGATCAGAGCAGTGGATAAGGTTGCGGACGGCCCGGTTATCAAAATTAGATAATTCATAAGTATCAAGGGTAAAATCACCCCGGATGGTTCCAATGTCGGAAGTGGCAGGTTCGGTACCACCAACTAACTTTTTAATGATAGATACTGCTTGGTTTCCCTCCCACACCATCGCCACCACCGGACAGGCAGTCATAAATTTAACCAAGCCGCGCACGATATCCTTGCCATATTCGCCGGCTTCTTTCTCGACCGGGAGATTGGAAGCCTGAAGATTAGCTATGAATTTAGCACCTTTTTCCTGGAACCATTTATCGTCCTTATTATAATGAGCCCAGCATTGATCTTCGTTCGCTTGGACTAATTTCATCGCCATCAGCTTCATGCCAGACCGTTCTATCCGCTTAATCAATTCGCCGATCAAGGAGCGTTGGATAGCGTCCGGTTTAAGGATAACGAAAGTTCTCTCTTTTTTAGGATGGGAAATATTCTGTGCCATAATTTTGTAATTTATAGTAATTTTTTAAATACTTAGTATAACCAACTCCATATCTTCGCTCGGCAATTCCTTCTTAGAAATCTTTAATTTCTCTTCATAGGTTGGAGCCACCCCTAATTCCTTAACGAATTTATCCACGCCTTCGACGTCTATTTTTGAATCCTTGGTCTTATAGTGCATCGGGATGACTAAACGCGGTTCTATTTGAGAGATAACCTCTACCGCCTTCTTAGCGTCCAGTGTATACTTCCCACCGACCGGAATTAGAAGGATGTCAGTGCCGGCTAATCTCTCCAATTGGGCATTATCTAGAACTTGCCCCAGATCACCTAAGTGGACTATAGAAATATCATCCATCTCAATCCGATAGATGATATTATCGCCCCTCTCTTTCCCCTCTTTATCGTCATGATAAGAAGCGATGCCTTCTACCATTACTCCTTTGACATCATATTCGCCGGCCGAATCTATAATGAAAGGTTGCCCGCGTAAAGCGCTGGAATTATTATGGTCGTGATGATCGTGGGAAATGGTTACTATGTCGGCCTCAAAATTAGGAACCTTCAAACCAACTTCTTTACTGAAGGGATCAGTTACGACCGTCAAGCCGTCTGGCCCAATTTTATCCTGGATTTTAAAGCAAGAATGCCCCTGCCAAGTAATAATCATAATGTTAAAACAATAAAAATAGGTCACTAAAACCTTACGATTATTATAACAAGGCTGGGGCCTAAAGTCAATTTAAAAAATACCGGCCAAAGCCCCCTTTTAACGAAAAAGAGCGCCTATTTCCAAATGGTTATCCATTTGTCATAGACGCTCTGAGTAGGGCGAGTTAATAAGCTTTAGGAGTTACTCCTGCACAATGTAGGCTTTTGCCTGATCTTTTTCTGTTACCCGTATCACCGGATCCTGCGGAGTAACAATCTTCTCCAAATTGGCACGGCGCTTCAAGCCATCTTCGCCATAAAATTCTATGACAAAGTTTTGAAAGCCGTAACTCAGCTGAAGTTTTTTCTTACATCTGCCTCCAGGGGAGATGGCGTAGCCCGAGAAGATTCCGTTTGTAATAACAAACTTTGTCTTCGTATCATTATACATATAGAGCTTCGTTTTATCCCTCATGGCTATCCCAAAATCTGAGTTCTTAACATCAAGGACAACCATGTCCTGAGTTATAATCCTGGTCACAACAATTTGGCGGAGTTGTTTGTTGTCAGCTGTGTCGGTAAAGATGATAGGGAAATTAAGGACGCCGGTTGAAACCGTTATAGAAAACTTGGACGTATCCAAAGGCTGGATAGCCACGTTCTTGAATGGTCCCGACAGGGCGGCAAAGGCTTTATCTGACCCGTTAAACAATTTTAGGTTGACCTGGGTGCCAGAATTATCTGCCGGCTGACTGCTTGGCAAGTTAGAAACTACAGGGTTTTCGGGGCGGGCAGGAGCCACCGTTTTAACATAGGTGTTAACCAGGCCACTGCCCGTTTTTTCCAACACAATCTGGCAATCTCCTGCCTTCTTAGTGATGGTGGTTTTTTTGAGAGCGTCGCCCTCAACATACATAATATTCAGAGTGACCTCCTGCTCGCAGCTGAGGCCGGGAAGGGTTGTAACTTCGCCGCTACGAGCGACGACTTTGTTTACCTGGACCATTTTGATCCCCTTTACGGTTACCGTCACCTGAGCGACAGCATAATTAGCCAGAATCCCAAACAGGACTACGGTGGCAATAACGAACGATTTCATAGTGTTCTTCATGTTACTGGTTTTATTTTTTGTTTCTGATTATTCTGATTATGCGGTAATTTTGCCAAAGGCAAAAAACTAATGGGGTTTATATATAGGAGGCTTCTAAAAGCTTATTGTCTTCAATTTTAAAGGTACTATTTTGACCTTCAAATTTAGCATACTTTATTATTTTTGTCAATGTTATAATGCATAATCTAGAATATACAGAATATATTTGCTAATAATAAATAAAATATCGCTATTTATTAATACCGGTTTAACGATTTCAACAAGCGTATAAGGATGAAGAGAAAAACTCCTCTCTTTTCTCTTCTTTCCCAATCTTTTAAGGGTCTAGATCATGATTTATAAAAATATAAAAATTCCCTTGACATGGTTTTTAAAATAATATAATATATGGTTATTAAAAATAAAACAGAATAAATCTATAAAAAACAAGATATTTTCATGTATCTCTGTTTTTTTCTAACTTTATTTTTAAGATCATTAAAAAATGAATTTTGGTGAGAACCCAGGAAAAATCCTGGGTAATCAAATTGTGATGCTAATCGGCATCAATTCGGATAACAAAATTTTTATCTGTTTCTGAAACAGATTACTATATAAATGCGTAAGCATTTATCAGGAGCTAACCTGATCAAAAACTTTTAACAAGAGAGTTTGATCCTGGCTCAGGATGAACGCTGGCGGCGTGTCTAAGGCATGCAAGTCGAATGCTTAGCTTGCTAAGCATGGCAAACGGGAGAGTAACACATTGATAACCTACCCCTAAGACGAGAATAACCTTGCGAAAGCGAGAATAATACTCGATGGTATTAAAGGACATATGTCTTTTAATTAAAGTTCCGGCGCTTAGGGAGGGGTCTATGGCCTATCAGCTTGTTGGCGGGGTAAAAGCCCACCAAGGCTACGACGGGTATGGGGTGCGAGAGCATGGCCCCACTCACTGGGACTGAGACACTGCCCAGACTCCTACGGGAGGCTGCAGTCAAGAATCTTCCTCAATGGACGAAAGTCTGAAGGAGCGACGCCGCGTGTATGAAGAAGCCCTTCGGGGTGTAAAGTACTTTTATCAGGGACGAATCAATGACGGTACCTGATGAATAAGGGGCTGCTAACCTCGTGCCAGCAGCAGCGGTAATACGAGGGCCCCAAGCGTTATCCGGATTTATTGGGCGTAAAGCGTCCGTAGGTGGTTTATCGCATCTCCTGTTAAATCTCGAGGCTCAACCTCGAGTCTGCGGGAGAGATGGATAAGCTAGAGACCGGAAGAGGCAAACGGAATTGCTGGTGTAGGGGTTAAATCCATTAATATCAGCAAGAACACCAAATGCGAAGGCAGTTTGCTAGGACGGTTCTGACACTCAGTGGACGAAAGCGTGGGGAGCGAATGGGATTAGATACCCCAGTAGTCCACGCTGTAAACGATGGTCACTAAGCATTGGGAGTATCGACCCTCCCAGTGCTGCTAATCTAAGGTAACCCGTTAAGTGACCCGCCTGGGGAGTACGAGCGCAAGCTTAAAACTCAAAGGAATAGACGGGGACCCGCACAAGCGGTGGAGCATGTGGTTTAATTCGACGATAAGCGAGGAACCTCACCAAGGTTTGACATGTAGCTGCAAGGCCTGGAAACAGGTCCGCCTTCGAGGGTGCTACACAGATGCTGCATGGTTGTCGTCAGCTCGTGTCGTGAGATGTACCGTTAAGTCGGGAAACGAGCGCAACCCTGATCCTATGTTTTATATGTCATAGGAGACTGCCCGTTTTAAATGGGAGGAAGGTGGGATGACGTCAAATCAGCATGGTTCTTACACCTTGGGCAACACACGTGCTACAATGGGAGGTACAGAGGGATGCCAAAGCGCAAGCTGGAGCCAACCCCTAAAACCTTTCTCAGTTCGGATTGAGGTCTGCAATTCGACCTCATGAAGCTGGAATCGCTAGTAATCGTGGATCAGCTATGCCACGGTGAATACGTTCTCGGGTCTTGTACTCACCGCCCGTCAAGTCAAGGGAGTCGGCAGTACCCGAAGCCCCTTCTAAAGGGTCTAAGGTAAGGCTGGTGACAAGGACTAAGTCGTAACAAGGCATCCGTAGCGGAAGCTGTGGATGGATCACCTCCTTTCTAGGGAGAAAATTTTTCTTCTCCACGTGGGAAGAAAAATAGTCGACATTATTAGTCGAAAGACTAGTGGTGAAAACCGAGTTGGTGCCGATTAGACTCATAAAACAAAATTCATTTTACAAAAAACAAGCTTTTCAGGCTTGTTTTTTGTTTCCCTCCCTAGCTTGACAAAAATTCATTTAAACACTAAATTAAGAGCACAAAAAACTGATCTTTAAAACATATATTAATAACCAAACCCCACCCCATGAAAGAAAATTATTGGAAACCGCCGCTAGCTTTTGCCTGCGGACTAGCCATTGCCCTAGCTTTCTGCCTAGTTAAGCTACCAGAAACGCAAATTACTTCAGCCCCACATTTACAAATAATTATCCTCCCTTACCTATTCCTGTATATTATCATTAATCGTTCGCCCGAACTTAAGTCTTACGGACCGCCATTCTTAGTCTTGGCAACCCTAATGACATTGGGGAGTGATATCATCGATGGCGAACGTGGCTGGGCAATCTTCCAATTCATATTCGTGGTGCTGGCCATAACCATGATGGTCAACCTCGATTATAAAGAATTATCGAAGAATAAAAAGCATGCCTTTTGGCTGCCAACGGTAATTTTGGCCGAGCTAGCTTTAGTCCAATTCAGTATTAACGGACAGGGAAAGATAGTGATCGCTATTTCAGCCATAACCCTACCATTGATCACAAGTGCGATTGAATATGCCAAACAAAAATTTAATCGAGCCAGCCTGTTTGCCAAAAGTAATGAAAAAGATGATACAAAAAACCAAAACCTCACTAACCATGAAAAATTTTCTGCTTCTTAGCCTCTTTCTGGCGGTAGCGAACCTTGAGGCGCAAATCCTGCCAGATATCGAAAGTTTTGACGGCGCAATCTTAAGGAGTGTGCCGGCACTTAAAAAAGCAGCGCAGAAAGAACTGCGATTTGCTTCCTTGGTGGCCGGTTTTGAACAATTCTCTGTTTCTGAAAATAGAGCTATCGGCGGACCAATGTTTATCATCTCTGGCTCCGCTTGCCAAATTTCCATTTTCTGCGGCAGAAACAAGGCTCGTGATGAATGGATAGAAACTGATTATTCCACCCTGAAAAGAGTGGGTGATTTCTATGTCGTCATTGAAACCGATGAGACGGAAAACATATACTGGCGAGACAGGCACGGCAACGGCTACTTCATCATTTATAATGAATTCGGGCCCATTATTTTTAATGGCGATAGCTACTCCCTGATGAATGAAAACGAGGTAAAAGCATTAAAGGAGAACGTAGCTAATATCCTAAAGATCATCCGCAATGGCACCTAAACTTCTTTTTATAAACACAAACAAAAAAGTTCCTGACTTAAGCCGGAACTTTTTTTATTTTCTAAACCTAGATTAAACCGATTGCCTTTTTCACCTGGATCAACTTCTGGCTAGCCACTAGCTTGGCTTGTTTAGCCCCGGATGCCAGAATCTTTTCTGCCTGTTTATCAGAAATCATACTATACCTCTTCTGAAATTCGGACATGAACTCAAGCGTCACTACAGCTAGATCGTGTTTGAAATCACCATAGCCGTGGCCAAAATATTTTTTTTCTATCTCTTTAACACTGAGTCCGCTGAGCAAAGAATATATGCTTATGAGATTAGAGATGGCCGGCTTGTTCTGGCGATCATATTTTATTTCGCTACCCGAATCGGTCACGGCTCGCATGATTTTCCTCTTAATAACTTCCGGGCTGTCAGTAAGGCCCAAAAAATTAGCTGGGCTATCGGCGCTTTTGCTCATTTTTTTACTAGGGTCATCAAGCCCCATAATCCTAGCCCCTTCTTTCCTGACTTTATAGTCTGGGACCTTGAAAGTGTCCTGAAAATCATTATTGAAACGTTTGGCTAAATCACGGGCTAATTCAACGTGTTGAATCTGGTCATCTCCGACCGGCACTAAATCTGCATTATACAGGAGAATATCAGCCGCCATTAACACTGGGTAATCAAAAAGGCCCACCGAAACATTTTCCCCATGTTTCAAGGATTTATCTTTAAATTGAGTCATTTTCTTCAGGTCGGAAACCCGGGCGCTAGTGCAATTTAAAATCCAAGCTAGCTCTGTATGTTCCGAGACTAAAGATTGTTGGAAAATAACGGATTTTTTGGGGTCAATCCCGGCAGCTAAGTAGATCTTGGTGAGCTCAAGAATTTTTTTGCGTAACTCTTCAGGATTTTGCTTAACGGTAATCGCGTGGTAATCTACGATGCAAAAAAAACAATCATACTCTTTCTGCAGGTCTACCCATTGAGTAATAGCTCCTAAATAATTACCGATATGCAAGTGCCCGCTAGGCTGGATGCCGGAAAAGATAATTGGTTTCATATATTTATACATTATATCTCCTATTATCATAATTTAATTGCCTGGTTTTGGCAAACCTGCTAATCGAAATATAAGTTGAAAAAATAAAAGGATTGTGTTAATTTAAAAGCATTCTCGGGGTGTAGTATACCGGTAGTACGCATGCATGGGGTGCATGTAGACCGGGTTCAATTCCCGGCACCCCGACAAATAGTCGCAAGGGGCTTGTAGCTCATCTGGTAGAGCGCTGCCTTCGCATGGCAGAGGTAAGGGGTTCGATTCCCCTCAAGTCCACAGAATCTAAAATACGGGCTGTGGTATAGTGGTATTACGCACGCTTCGGGTGCGTGTAATCCCGGTTCGATTCCGGGCAGCCCGACTGATAAAAAAACATTTTTCTTCCAAAAAAATGTTTTTTTATTCCTAAAATTTTTATAAAATCCGGTAGAAAAGTAATTTGCCAAAAGCTAATTTTACTCCTATAATATCTAAGTGAAACTTAGATGAATTCAAAACTAACGGGTTTGAATTATTTTTTATTATTTATGATAGATTTCAAACAAAAAATGGAAGAAGAGCAGAAGCAAGCTAATCCTGGCTATGATCCAGAATGGGAGAAACTTTTAGCCGCCAGTAAAAAAAGACGGAGACTGATTACTTATATCATCGCTTTAGTCGCCATCGGCATTATCTTTACAGGTAGGGTTATTATGTCTAGCCAAAGCGCTAGCGGCTGGTTTGGCGAAAATTCCTGGTTTGGAAAATTAAAACATCTAACCGGCATCTCTGACAATAAATTAAAAGGCGAAGAAGACGACCGGGTCAACATTCTTCTGCTTGGCATGGGCGGCTCGAACCATGAAGGCGGATATTTAACCGACACGATCATGCTCGCGAGCCTAAAACCATCGACCGGGCAAGTCGCCTTAATTTCCATTCCGCGTGATCTCACTGTACCGATAGGGAATTCCGGCTGGAGAAAAATCAATAATATCAATGCCTTAGCCGAAGCTAAAAATCCAGGTAGCGGTAGCCAGGCAAGCATCGATGCCCTCAGCGATCTCCTAGGCATACCGATTAAATATTACGTTAGGGCTGACTTTGCTGGATTCGTCGAGGTAATCAATGAATTGGGAGGTATCGAAGTTAATGTCGAAAACGTTCTTAACGACTATGAATACCCCATCATGGGCCAAGAAGATAACCCCAACTATTACGCCCGCTATGAACATCTTTATATACCGACCGGCCCGCAAAAAATGGATGGAGAGCTAGCCCTAAAATATGCCAGAAGCCGTCATGCTGCCGGAGCAGAGGGTTCGGACTTCGCCCGCTCCAGAAGGCAGCAGCTGATAATGGAGGCGGTTAAGGAAAAACTATTATCCCGCGACAATCTACTCAAACCAGTAATGATCGCTAAGATTATCAATCAATTGGAAACCCATATAAGCACTAACTTAGAAATCTGGGAAATGGTCAGGCTCTGGGATCTCACGAAGAATATCGGCCGCGATAATATCATCAATAAAGTCATCGACAACAGCCCGGATAGCTTCCTGATCGACTCTCGAGGTGAAGACGGCGCCTATATATTAGTGCCGCGCAGCGGAAATTTCACCCAAATAAAGAATTTCGTACAGAATATATTCGGTGATAATAATTCTAAGGAAGATGGGACGGATATCGGCCTTAATAATTTTATTAAAAGCACTGGCCGACAAAAATCTACCAGCAGCTCTCGGGTGGAAGTAATGAACGGGACTTGGATTAGTGGCCTAGCCGGGCAAAAAGCCGGACTATTAAAAGAATCTAACTTTAAAGTCACTAAGGTTGGAAACGCCGCTGCCCGCGATTACACTAAGACCCTCGTCTATGATCTAAGCTATGGCAAAAAAGATGCCGATCTCAAGCTGCTCATCAGCTTAACCGGAGCCGAACAAGCCTTTGATTCTCCAGATTGGCTATCTGCCTATACCATCACCCCGGCCAGCTCCAGCCCGGAGAACATCCAAGATGTAAGCACCAGCAGCCTTATGCTTGCCACCAGCACCGCCAGCAGCAGCCTAGATATTAATAAAGACATACCGGATTTTATCCTCATATTAGGTTCATCTTCAACTAACTATTAAGAATGACTAAATCTATAAAAAAAATCCCTAGCGTCGCCATTTTCGGACAAACCAATGTCGGCAAGTCCACTCTTTTTAATTGCCTAACTGAAAAAAAACAAGCTCTAGTCTCAAACATACCCGGCACCACCAGGGATAGTAATATCAACCGAGTAACTTGGAACAACCAGGAGTTTGAACTGATCGACACGGCTGGCATAGCTGACCAGAAATTTTTAAAGGGACAAAAGCTAAAACCCGAAGAAATCGATGCCCGCGCCCAAGATCGTACGCGCGCTTATTTAGAAAGCTGCGAGCTTATTCTCTTCCTCTGTGATAACAAGGCCGGACTTTTGATTTCCGACCGGGAGCTAGCCCGCTTTATCCAAAAAAATCCAAAACTAAAAGATAAGACTATCTTGGTAGTAAACAAGGTTGACAACTTCCGACAGGCTAATGAAAGCGCTATTTTTAACAAACTTGGATTAGGGGAACCGATGAGGATTTCTGCTCTGACTGGCGCCGGCACTGGAGACCTGTTAGATTTAGTGATTAAAAAACTTTTCAAAAAAACATCTAAAGCCAAGACTGCCCCAAAAACTGATAAACAAGAAGAAAAAACTAGCCGAGAAACCACCACTCTGTGCATCATCGGCCAACCGAATGTTGGCAAATCCTCTTTACTTAATTCTATCCTGGGTTATGACCGTGTTATTATCAGTCCAGTGCCTCATACTACGCGAGAACCGCAAGATACGGTGATAGACTACAAGAGCCAGCCAATCACCCTAATTGATACAGCTGGCATCTCGCGCCATGGACATAAGGACGGAAAAAAACTGGAAAAATACGGAATTGAAAAATCTCTCAAGGCTTTAGAAAGGGCGGATGTCGCCTTATTAGTCTTTGACATTTCAGTGGGCCTCAACCATCAAGATGCTAAGTTGGTAGAAGAGATTGCCAACCGCAAAAAAAGCCTGATCTTTATCGCTAATAAATGGGACAAGATAGAAGAAAAAGATACTAAGAAGCTTTCTAATTACATCTACGGCAAGCTACCTTTCGCTACTTATGCCCCCATCCTATTCGTTTCCGCTAAAACCGGGCTTAAAGTTAATAAAATTCTAGACTTGGCCTTAGAAGTCTCCGCTAACCGCAAAATCAGCTTAAGCGATGCCGCCCTCAGCCACTTTCTACAGAAAGTTATCCGTATCCATAAGCCAGCCAAGGGCAAAGGTCTAAGAGCCCCACGGATCTACTATATCAAACAAGTCCACGATGATCCGCCTAAATTCGAGATAAAGATCGGCTCTAAGGATAATCTCCACTTTTCCTATGTCCGTTTCTTAGAAAACAGGCTAAGAGAAAAATTTGGCTGGGTCGGTACACCCCTAACCGTGTTTGTTAATAAAAAACGCCGCGTCCATAGCGTGGCGGAATAAAAATATGCGCGTTATCATCGGTTTGGGAAATCCTGGCAGCCAATATCAAAACACTCGACACAACGCCGGCTACTTAGCAATCGACTATTTAGCCGCTAGGGCGGCTGAAAAGAGTAATGAAAACCTCACCTGGGAAGAGAACAAAAGATTCCAAGCTCTAATTTACAAAAGTAACGACACCATCTTTGCTAAGCCCCTAAGCTATATGAATGCTTCTGGTCGCAGCGCTCAAGCCATCTTAAACTATTACCATCTCTTACCTAAGAAAATCGGACTGATTAAAAAGAAAGATAGCGATCTCAGTGACTTTCTGATCGTTATTCACGATGATATCGATATAGAATTGGGTAAAATGAAAATATCTCTTGATTCCAGGAGTGCTGGCCATCGGGGAGTCGAATCAATCATCCAATATTTAAAAACTAAAAACTTCACTAGGATCCGTTTAGGAATAAACTCGCCAGCCAAGGGACAAATTCCCACCGATAAATTCGTCTTACAAAAATTCAGCCCGGCGGAACTAAAGCTGTTAGAAGGAGTGATTACCAGCTTAAATATCGATTAAAGACTTAGATACAATAATACCCAGGTTACCGCTTGGGTAAGAAGGATATAGATCATAAACGGCAAGGAGGATAGCAGTTTATAATAAACAAACTTCTTACAAAAGCAGTAATCTGGGTATTATTTTGACTTTATATATTAACAAAGCCTCGGACTAATGTCAAGGCTTTTATGTTATGGGAAATCTGAGCCAACAAAACCTAAGATATCTGGCTTTCAACCACTTCCCCGAATTCGGAGCAGTAGCTTTTAAAAAAATAATCGCCACCTTCGGCAGCCTAGACGGTTTTTGGCAGGCTGACTACCGCGACTGGCGTCGCAGTGGGCTAAGAATCGAACTATTGGCAAAATTTAGTAATTTCCGAAAAAACTTCTCAAGCGACAAAATAATTAAAATTCTAGAAAAAGAGAATATTAAACTTTTAAACTATGAGGATGTAGATTATCCCTGGTTATTAAAAGAAATCAGTAGCCCGCCGCCGCTTCTTTATTACCAAGGAAATATCAAAGCCCTGAAAATAAAAAATTTGGCTATCGTGGGTAGCCGTGAAGCTTCACCCTCTGCCGCTAATATTATCCATGATTTACTATCACCACTACTAATATATAATATTGGCACTGTTAGCGGTCTAGCTCGAGGCATTGACGCCCTGGCCCACCGGGAAACGCTAAGATGCCGAGGAACGACGACAGCGGTGATGGGGGCCGGACTTAGCCGAAGCAGTTTTTACCCGCGAGACAATTACCAATTATACTTAGACATTTTAGGCCAAGGAGGGTTAATCCTATCTGAATTTTCTCCGCTTACTCCGCCCCTCAAACAAAACTTTCCCCAAAGGAACAGGATAATTGCCGGCTTAAGCCAGGCGGTGTTGGTCATCGAAGCTAAAGAAAAATCCGGGTCTTTGATAACGGCTAGCTATGCTTTAGACTGTAACCGAGAAGTATTAGCCGTTCCGGCTTCGATTAGTCCTGAGTCACCCCAAGGAACGAACGAATTAATCAAACAGGGGGCAAGGATGGTTACTAAGAGCCAGGACATTTTAGAAAGTTTGAACATGCTTTAAGAGAAAAATTTTAGCTTTATCCCAACGAGCCATCAAAACCCTAGCAAGGCTCAAACTTGACACTTCGTCATTAAATAGTACACTAAGTATTATGATTATCAATAAATCATTATAAACTAGCACAGATATGCCTTTAATTATAGTCGAATCACCAACTAAAGCGAAAACTATCAGCAAATTCTTAGACAAGAAATACCAGGTCGAATCCTCATTCGGCCATATTCGCGATTTGCCGAAAAGCGAGATGGGAATTGATATCGAGAATAATTTCACCCCTCGTTATATAGTCCCTAGCGCCGCCAAAAAAACTGTTAGCAACCTAAAAAAATTAGCGGCTAAAGCCGACAAGGTTATTCTAGCTTCCGATGAAGACCGCGAAGGCGAAGCGATTGCTTGGCATTTAGCGGAAATCCTAAATTTAGACGAAAAAAAGACAGAACGCCTCGTCTTCCATGAGATAACTAAAGATGCTATTACCGAGGCTCTGAAGAATCCCCGTCATTTAGATCACCATTTAGTCGACGCCCAACAGGCGCGTCGCGTACTAGACCGCCTAGTCGGCTACGAGCTGTCTCCTTTTCTCTGGAAAAAGGTGGCCCGGGGCCTATCAGCAGGCCGAGTCCAAAGTGTGGCCATGCGCTTGATCGTCGAAAGAGAAAAAGAAATAAAAGCTTTTATTTCTCAAGATTATTGGAGCCTGAGTGCTGAATTAGCCTCCGCTCAAGATAAGGCCAAACGCTTTAACGCTAATTTGTATAAAATAAATAGTAAAACTTTTGATAAGCTGGAAATCAGCCAAGAACGAGCTGATGATTTAGAAAAAGACTTACAGCAAGCTGATTATAAGATTGCTAAAATAGAAAAGAAAAAACTTAATAAAAATGCACCCGCTCCTTTTACGACCTCAACATTGCAGCAAAGCGCTAATCGGATGCTCGGTTATAGTGCCAAGCAAACTATGACCATCGCGCAAAAATTATACGAACAGGGATATATCACCTATATGCGCACCGACTCGTTGAACCTGTCCCAAAAATTCTTAAGTGAGGCTAAAGACTATTTGGAAAAAAACCTAGGAGCAGACTATAGCTTGAAACAAGCCAAGATTTTCAAAAACAAAAGCAAGAACGTCCAAGAGGCCCACGAAGCTATCCGTCCCACTGAAGCTTTTAACTCGCCCGAAAAAATCCAAACCAAGATCGACAAAGGGTTTTTCCGTCTCTACCAATTGATCTGGCAAAGGGCCTTAGCCAGTCAGATGCCTCCTGCCGTCCTCGATGCCACCGTCATTGACGTTGAGGCGAAGAATAAAGATAAATATATCTTGCGCGCTACCGGCCAAACCCTTAACTTTCCTGGCTACCTCAAAATCTACCCGGAAAAAACCACCGAACAGGAATTACCGACTCTTAAAGAGAAAGACCAACTAAAACTGATCAAACTGCAAAAAGAACAGCACACTACCAAACCGCCCGCTCGCTACAGCGATGCTGGCTTGGTTAAAGAAATGGAAAAGCACGGTATTGGCCGGCCGTCTACCTACGCTCCGACGATTGCCACGATCATTGCTAGGAACTATGTAGTTAGGGATGAAGCGAAAAAATTAGCTCCCACCGATATCGCTTTCGTGGTTGAAGACGTGCTCACCAAGCATTTCCCCGAAATCATCGACTATAAATTCACCGCTAAAATGGAGAATGACTTAGATGAAATCGCTAATGGTGATAAGAAATGGCAGCCGGTTATACAAACTTTCTACAATAAATTCCACGATAACTTAAGCAACAAGTACGTGGAACTTAATAAACAAGATATTATGCCAGAAGAAAAATCTGAGGAGGTGTGCGACAAATGCGGTTCGGCCATGGTCGTCAAAACCGGGCGTTATGGCAAATTCTTAGCCTGCTCTAATTTCCCGGCTTGCCGCAATATCAAAAAAAATAATACAGGCTCGAATGGTTCTGGAATAAGTGACGACAAACACTTACAGGAACTGCAAGAAAAATACCAGGGCTTGGCCTGCGATAAATGTGGCGCTGACATGGTAGTCAAAAATGGAAAATTCGGTTATTTTCTGGCTTGCTCGGCCTATCCTAAATGTAAAAACATCAAGAACCTTGATGCTAAAGGCGGTGAGGCTAAAGATATTCCTTGCCCGGCCTGTGGCGAGGGAAAAATTGTTAAAAAATTTAGCCGTCGCGGCGCCTTCTATGCTTGTAATAATTACCCGAATTGCAAAAACGCCTATTGGGGGGAACCGACAGGCGAAAAATGCCCAGATTGCGGGGCTTTATTGGTTAAGGAAAAAACTGGAAAAATAAAATGTAGCGACCGATCCTGCGGACACGAGGAATAAGAATTTCACAAATGAAAAACAGGTCTCTCTAAGAGGCCTGTTTTGTTATTTAAGCTTATTTTTTTGCCTTAGCTTTTTTGGTTTCTTTCTTCTCCTGATAAGCCGCCTTGCGATCTTTAATAAAATCCATGGCATGCTTGGCAAACTCGGTAAACATCATTAAAGAAGCAGCGCCATTGGTGAATTTATTCTTAATATTAGCTACGATTCCTTCAGCCTCAATAGTAATCTTTTCTATCCTCTTAGTGATCTTATATAATTTTTGGATGCTAGCGACGAAATAATAAATCGCCCAACACAGAAAGAAGCTCAGAGCCAAGACGCAGACCGACAGGACTAAATTTAAGATGTCATTTGATGTTGAAAACATATTTTAAAAAATTAATTTTCCTCCTTAAGGCGCCGGACTAGAAATTTCTCAACTGCGCCTCAAACTTATTTTCTAAATGGCTGACTAGACGGGATTGCAACTCATCGACTTCGCTGGCTTTCAGGGTTCTCTCTGGCGACTGGTAGCTTAGATGGAAGGCCAAACTCTTAAGATTGCTAGCTAATTTCGAACCACTATAAACATCAAAAAGCTCTACCCGGACGATCAGTTCACTAAAGTTCTTAATCTCTTCCCTGATTTCATTATACAATACTTTTTGCGGAATCACAAAAGCTAAATCGCGAGTCAAAGCCGGATAACGGGCTGGCTCTTCATATTTTTTATTCTTAGCTTGTAGAAATAGGTCGTGCAAACTGCGCCAATCAATTTCAGCTACTGAGCAGGCTTTTTTCAAACCGAAATCACCAGCCCGATCTTCGCTGACCCGAGCTATCAAACCTAAAGAGACATTTCCGACACATACCTTAGCGGCTAAACCCTTGCTGGCCCAAGGAGTCTCTTCTTCGAGTGGCAAAAAATTAGTCTCTAAGCCTTGCCCTAATAGACTTTGTAAAAAGTTATTGACGCGACCCTTGAGATTAGCAAAAGAATCTCCTTGGTTACTTGCTATTAGTAGAGCTAAAAATTTATCCTGATATGGCAAGAACTCTCCATTATTATCTTTATTGATCGTCCCGCTTAAAGGCTTAAAAACCCGGCCGATCTCAAACAGGGCAATCTCTTCATAATTGAACTGGTTGGTGCGGACATTATTTAATAAGCCCACCAAAAGGTTCTGACGCAAAAGAGTGTGTTGTTCGGAAATAGGATTAACCAAGCGAAGATTGTTAGACCAATCAAGGTTTAATTTCTTCAGCTGGGTTTCATTCACGAAAGAATAATTATAAATCTCTGTAAAATGATTTTCTTTAGCTAAAATATCTTGAACCTGCCTTTCTAATTCATTCTCAGTCAGCGCTAAGGGTGGTCTTAGCTGTACTACCGGCCAAACCGCTTCGATGTTATCATAACCATAAATCCGGGCGACTTCTTCTAAAATATCTTCTTTGCTAGAAACATCTTTAGCGGCCCGCCAGGTCGGAATCAGAGCGGAAAATTCATTATGAGAGACGCTAACACTAAAACCAAGCTTTTCCAAGATATGAATAATTTTTTTCTTATCTATCTTAAATCCTAAGCGCTGACACAGCCAATCATGGCTAAATTGGACTGGTCCTAGATAAAGGTTGAAGCTGGCTGATTCGCTTAATTGGCTGCCTAGAACCATATCGGGGCAAACTTGTTTTAATAAGAATATGAAACGACGCCAGGCTAAATCGCTTAAATTGGGGTCCAGACCTTTCTCAAAGCGCATCGAGGCTTCAGTCCGTAAACCTAGGGTAGAAGAAGTCTTTCGAATAGAAACTGGTTCGAAATTCGCCGATTCCAAGATGATGCTTCGTGTTTCCGCTTTGATGCCGCTCTCCAAGCCCCCCATAACTCCGGCAATAGCGAGTGGTTTCTTGCCGTCGGTGACAAGAAGCATATCCTCGCTCAAATGGCGCTCGACCTCGTCTAGGGTGACTAAGCTTTCCTGGCGTTTAGCCCGGCGAACAACAATTTGCTTGATATTATCAGCCGCAAAAGCATGCAAAGGCTGGCCCAGCTCCCACATCACATAGTTGGTTAAGTCGACTACATTGTTAATGGGCTTGAGACCAACGGCGAGAAGGCGATCCTTGAGCCAAGCTGGAGATTCTTGAATCTTGATGCCATCAATCTTAATCGCCTGATATCTTGGACAAAGTTTTGCATCTTCAATTTTTAAACTAAGCTTTTCTTTCGCTTCCAACTTAAGTTCAAGATCGATAAAATCACTATAGGGCTTTAACTTTAAATCAAAAATAGTAGCCACCTCACGAGCTAGGCCGTATTGACCCCAAAGGTCACTCCGATTTGATAAAGACTTATTGTCTATCTCTAGAATAATATCATCATGATTTAAATAAGCAGAAAATTCTTGGCCAATTTTTGCTCTGTCTAAAACCATTATCCCGGAATGATCATGACCTAAGCCGAGCTCATCTTCAGCACAAATCATACCTCTTGATTTGACGCCCCTGATTTCTGACTCTTTGATCTCTAGGCCATTCGGTAGCTGCGCGCCCACTAAAGCGACCGGCACTAATTGGCCAACCGCGACATTAGGGGCGCCACAAACTATTTCCAAAACCTCTGAGCGGACATCAACTTTAGTCAAGCGTAGACGATCAGCATTAGGATGGGGTTCAACTGATAAAACCTTGCCGACGATAACCCTGTCATACCGCTTAGCGAGATCGGTAATACCCTCAACTTCAACCGTGTGCATCGTTAGTTTGTCTCTCAATTCGAACGGACTGATCGATTTTGGCAATTTTACAAAATCCTTCAGCCAATTAATGGATAATAACATATAATTAGAATTGTTCTAAAAATCTTAAATCTCCACTATTAAACAAGCGGATATCATCGATCCCGTATTTAAGCATCGCCAAACGGTTCAAGCCAAAGCCAAAGGCCAAGCCAGAATATTCCTCAGGATCCAAGCCTCCGGCCCGTAAAACGCTGGGATGGATAAGCCCGCAGCCGACGATCTCCAACCAACCGCTGTATTTGCAAACCCGGCAACCCTGGCCCCCACATAGAAAACAAGTGTATTCACCGTTAGAACCAGGCTCGACAAAAGGGTAAAACTTAGGCCGCATCCTTAATTTAGTATTCGGGCCATAAAGCCTTTGGCCGACTAACTCCATTAAATTCTTCAGGTGGCCGAAATTGATATTCTTATCAATCATCAAGCCTTCAAGCTGATAAAAAGTGTGCTCATGGCGAGCATCAGTGGCCTCGCTACGATAGGTGCGGCCAGGAATTATCGCTCTTAAAGGCGCTCCATACTTTTGGATAGCCCTCACTTGGGTATTAGAGGTCTGAGTCCTCATCACCAAGTCATAAACACCCTGCTTATTCTTAAGGTCCACATAAAAAGTATCTTGCATATCGCGAGCCGGATGATGCGGCGGAATATTAAGGGCTTCAAAGTTATAATAATCGCTTTCGAGCTCCGGACCATCTAGAGACATAAACCCTAAAGAAGCAAACAAGTCTTCTAGCTCCCTCTTTGTTTGAGTCAAAGGATGCAGCGACCCTCGAGAAAACTTGGGGCCAGGCAGGGTAACGTCAATAAAATCTTGACCTGGGCGTTCGCCTTGGACTAAGCGTTTAGCTTCATTAAACTTCGCCTCCAATTCATTTTTTATATTGTTGGCCAACTCCCCGACTTCCTTCCTTAGATCGGTGCTTAGTTCGCCCAAGCCGTGCATCAAGGTGCTTAAACGTCCTTTACGAGACAAATATGTAAGCTCCAGCTCCTTAAGGAGTTCATGATTTTTCGCTTCTTCTAGGCGAACCAAGAATTCCTCTCTCAGAGCTTGTAATTTATTCTTCATATGGTTAATTATTGTTGCTTTTCTTATGAGAAGAAAAATACTCCCAGATGGCAAATATTACAACTAATAAAATTAAATTAAGCCAGCTAAAGAGATGCTGGGCTAAAAGCAGGAATAAACAGATGATAAAGCAGGCAAAAATGAGCGATTGCTTGAAAGCGAGACGGACAACCCGAAAAGCGAGTTCATGTTTTAAAACCTTAAAACGCACCACAAATCCTAATAGCGCCGCCGTGCCGAACACCGATAAAAACAGAGAGGCGTAAAAAAGCAGGAAACCCAACCAATTGGTCTTTTCTGGATCAACCAAGTTGGTAATGAAAATAAAGACACCCCAACAAAGAGCGGTCAGCATTCCCATCACTAACAAATAATTTTTTAAAGTCATAAACGATTTATTATTTAAGCGATTGATTTATTTTCTCTAGCTCTTGTTGGTAGATGGCTAATTTGCTTTCCTCTTGAGCAACTATCTCTCTGGGGGCGTTAGCTTGGAATTCGGTATTAGCTAGTTTGGCCTGGGTGGCATTAACTAGCCTTTCTAAATTGGCTTTCTCTTTTCCTAAACGCGCCAACTCTTTTTCACGGTCTACGGCTCCTAACAAATAAATTTCCGTTCCCCGACTAATCACTTTGATGGCACTATCATCATCTAGTCTTTCTTTTATAAACTCCAGATCGCTGATACCCGTCTTCAAGCTTTTAATAAGCTCTGACTGCGATTCAATCAAATCTTGATCATCAGGGCTAAAAACCTTTCCCACCACCTTTTTCGCCGGCTCTACCCGATTCTGGCTGCGAGCGTCCCTAATGCTCTGGATAATCTCGATAACGCGACTTATAGATAATTCAGCTGCTTCTGAGTTCCTATCATCTTTCCAATCATTGCTTTGCGGCCAGGCCGCCACCATCAAAAGAGAATCGTTAAAATGACTCCAGATTGCCTCGGTAACGAAAGGAATAAAAGGATGCCACAGGATTAGCACATTCTTTAAGAGATAAACGAGAATTTCGTCTTTATTCTTTTCAACTTTGGCCATCTCTAAATACCAATCTGCTAGCTTATTCCAGGTAAAATCTTCCAGGGCTTCAGCGGCTAAAGAAAACTCATAATTTTTCAGATAAATATCAACGCGCTCAACGCATGACTTAAGATTAAACAAAATCCACTCGTCAGCAGCCGTTCTAGATAGAGGAGTTTTGTCAATCGGGGTCTTATGAGAATCCTCAGAAACGCTACCCAAGATATAACGGGAAATATTCCAAAGCTTATTAACAAAATTTCTCTTAGCTTCGGCCTTATCTTCACTGAAACGGGTAGCATTCCCTGGAGTCGATCCCATAAGCAGGGAGAGGCGCAGGGCGTCAGTGCCATATTTTTCAATCATATCTACCGGATCAACACCATTACCTTTGGATTTAGACATCTTTTTGCCGTTCTTGTCCAAAACCGTACCATGAAGATAAACCTTTTCAAAAGGAATCTCTTGTAGGGCAAATAAGGACATCATGATCATTCTGGAAACCCAAAGGGTTAATATTTCCGAACCAGTCTCTAAAACCTGAGTGGGATGAAAACGCGCTAAGTCGCCCGTTTTTTTATGTTCAGAAAAGCTCTCCGGCCAACCTAAAGTGGAAAAAGTCCACATCCCCGAAGAGAACCAAGTATCCAGAGTATCTGGATCCTGTTCCCAATTACCTGAAGCTGGCATCTCGCCCACCGCTATCTTATCGCCTTGATACCAGACTGGGATACGATGGCCGAACCAAATTTGGCGAGAGATGCACCAATCATGCAGGCTGGCCATCCAATCTAAATAACGCTGTTTGAAACGAGCGGGAATAAATGTGATTTGTCCATTAAGTGCCACTTCTCGGGCCACTGCTTTTAAGCTTTGTCCCCCGAGCTTAGCTACCGGCCGATCAACACCAACGAACCATTGCTGAGAGGGCAAGGGTTCGATAGCGGTTCCGCAGCGATAGCAAACCGACAAATTATTCATAACCTCTTCTTCTTTTTCTAATAAGCCGGCGGCTTTAAGATTTAAAATGATCGCTTCTCCAGCTGCCTTGGCATCTAAGCCGGCATAATCACCAAAATCCTTGTTTATCTGGCCTTCTTCGTTAATTACTTTTATGACCGGCAAATCATTATTCTCAGCCATCTGCCAATCAATTAAAGAATGGGCCGGAGTCACCCCTAAAGCCCCGGTGCCGAATTCCATCTCAACATTGTGATCAGCGATAATTTTTATATCGAGCTCCTGGCCGACAAAATTCACTTTAAAACTCTGACCGATATATTCCTGATAACGCGGGTCCTTGGGATTGACCGCCACCGCGGTGTCACCCAATTTAGTCTCCGGTCGGGTAGTGGAAATACTGATAGGAAAATCGGGGCCATACTTAAAAGTATAAAGCTTAGCGCTTTGCTCCTTATGCTCGACTTCATCATCCGCCAGGGTGGAGTGACAGCGTGGGCACCAATTGACTATCCTCTCTCCGCGGTAAATAACCCCCGCCTCATACATGTCTTTAAACATTTTTCGGACTGCCTCTTGCCGGGAGTCGTCGAGGGTAAAAGCCAGGCGGGACCAATCCAAAGAGGCCCCCATTTTCCTAGTTTGGTTTAAAATCGTCGCTTGGGTAACTTCTACGAATTTACTTACTTCGGCTAAAAATTTATCCCGACCTAAGGCGTGACGGCTCAAGCACTTCTCGGCTAACAATTTTTTTTCAACCACGTTTTGGGTGGCGATAGCCGCATGATCCGTGCCTGGCAACCAAAGCGTCCGATATGATTTCAAACGGTAATAACGGATTAGCAGATCTTCGATGGCTAACATCATGCTATGGCCAACGTGTAATTTATCCGTAATGTTAGGAGGAGGCAGGATGATGGTATAAGAAGGCGCCCCTGGTTCAAGGTTCAAATTATCCGGATTAAACAGCCCGGATTCTTCCCATTGTTTGTAGATTTTAGCCTCATAATCCTGAGGATTATAGACCTTGTTAAATTCAGCTTTCATACCTTTAAAATTACCAAAAAAAACGCCCTGAGTCAACCGAAAAAGCCTTGACTCGGGCTAAAAAATTCTCTATATTTAAAGATTAAATCTATCGCATTAGACAACATGCTCAACCAAGAACAGCAAATCTTCAAACAAATAGAGAAAGCTAATAATATCATTATCGTCTTCCCTAAAATAGCGGATGGCGACGTCTTGGCTTGTGCCCTGGCCTGGCTTCTATTTCTAAAGAAACTAGACAAAAAAGTGGAAATAGTTGGGGGACAGCCTCTCTCCCTCAAAACCTGGTCATTCCTACCTGGGTCAAGCGAAATTAAAGAGAACATTGATAACCTAAGGAACTTTATCGTGTCTTTGGATATAAAGAATGCCAAAGTCGGACAAATCAAATATCTAGTAGAAAACAACCAGCTTAACTTCATCATTTCGCCTAAATCTGGCTGGTTCACGCCAGAAGATGTCTCCGCTTCGGCCAGCGGTTTCAAGCATGATTTGATCTTGAGCCTAGGAACGGCTGATTTAGAGTCTCTCGGGGACGCCTATGACCAGAATGTCGAATTTTTCTACAAGACCACTATTATAAATATTGATAACCACCCAGACAATGAAGAATACGGACAGATAAATTTCATCGACCTCAACTCTCTATCCTTGACTGAGGCCAGCTTCCATCTTTTCAAGGCATACCAAGAAAAAAATATCGATGAGGATATCGCTACCTGCCTATTAGCTGGAATAATTGCAAAAACCAAGAACTTCAAGACGCCTAACTTGACCCCGCGCATCCTTCTCAACAGTTCTGATCTGATCAATCTCGGCGCGCGCCGCGAGGAAATAACTGATCGCCTATACCGGTCAAAAGGCCTCAACGTCCTAAAACTTTGGGGGCGAGCCCTAGAAACATTGCAAGCCGAGGCCGGTAACCACTTGATTTGGTCAATTCTAAATAAGGAAAATCTGCCCCCCAACTATAACCCAGAAAATGACTTAAATGATATCATTGATGAGCTGATCATCAACATTCCAGAGGCTAAGATCATTATTGCCTTTTACCCTGGCGATAATGATAATGAGAGCCGCGCCCTCGTCTACTCCGTTAAAAACATCGACCTTAAAGAAATATTCAAAAACTACGAGCCAGAAGGAAGGATAAAATCCGTCAAAATAAAGATAAACCACGAGCTTACCAAAGCCAGCGAAGAGATAACAGAGTTAGCCAAAAAAGCGCTTGTCAAAATAGTTTAGGTAGGTATAATAAAGGTGCTAGCCATTTTTTCTAGAATCATCTATAATATCGGGCATATAGCTCAGTTGGTTAGAGCACCGCTCTTATAAAGCGGGGGTCGATGGTTCAAGTCCATCTATGCCCACTAAACGGACCCGTAGCTCAGTTGGTTAGAGCGTTACGTTGACATCGTAAAGGTCGCCCGTTCGAGCCGGGCCGGGTCCACACTAAAAACAAGCCTGTCATCGGGCTTGTTTTTATTAAGATAATATTTACTTTTCCCTGAAAGACTGATAAATTAGAGAGGTAGATACTCTATATGATTAAAATATTCAAAAACCCTAAGATAAAGAATGAAGAAAAAAATAACCGTAACAGTTTTTTGGAAGAAATCGCTCAAGATCAAGATGATTGGAGCCAAGAAGATCAAATTGAAGGACAATTAGCTATTGATGTTTATCAGACCAAACATAAAATTATCATTAAATCGACTATTGCTGGCGTCAAACCGGAAGATTTAAAGATATCGCTCCATCACGATCTCTTAAGCATCAAAGGACATCGTCACCTCGATGAAAACATCGATGAGAACGACTATCTATTTAAAGAGTGCTATTGGGGTAATTTTTCCCGAGCGATTATCTTACCGTCTGAAGTCGACCCCGGCCGCATCGATGCCGTTCTGGAAAACGGCATCCTAACTATTAGTTTAGAAAAAATCAAAACCGAACCGGTACAGATTGCTGTCCAGGAAGAAGAATCCGAATAATATAGGCCTTAAGGCCATACATCTATGGTCAAGAAAACTAAACACGTTGTAATATTCTCCCTGCTGGCCGTGCTTATAATAGCGATGGCGACCGGGAGCATTTTTTTATACCAATCTTGGCGAAATCAACAAGGCAAAATATACCCAAAGCTCTATCTGGGCTCATACCAATTAGGTGGCCTAAGCCAAGACGAGGCTTTACGCTTAATCAGTGAAAAAAGTGCGGAATTAAGCAAACAAGGTTTAAATTTCTCATACAATAACAAAAAATTAAATGTTGGACCAATCGTCTCAGCCGGATCAGATGCTTACGCTATTAATGTTTTTACGCTCGACCCAGAAAAAAACCTACAACTGGTCCTAGACTACCAGGGTCAGGGTTTCTTAGCCTATCTCCGCTACCGCTGGCAAATCCTCTTTAAAAACCCTCAACTCCAATTCAGCTACGATTTAGACCGGGAGGAACTAACAAAAATATTAAACGAAGCCTTCCATGACCAGGAGATCCCAGCTGTCAACGCTGGTTTCAAGCTAGCCTCTGAAAAAGATTTAAACTTTCAACTAGAAGCCGAGAAGGCCGGAAAAATAATAGACTACGAAGCTGCTTTAAATGAAGTGGAAAATAACCTGGCTCGGCTGAATCAGCAAACTATCTTCTTGAAAACCAAGACCGAATATCCGGAAGTCTATCAGAAAGACTTGCCCGCCCTAGAGGCTGACGCGCGGGCAATTTTGAGCCAAGGTGAAATAACTTTGAATTTTAAAGATAAAAAATGGCTCGTCAACTTAACCAGGATAGCCTCCTGGCTTAAGACAGAAAAAAAAGACTCCTCCCTATCCCTTGGTCTGGACCAAGAAAAAATACAGGAATTTTTAAAAGACAAAATAGCTCCAGAGATAGACAAGGAAGCGGCCTTGCCTCGTTTTTCTATGATCAACTCTCGCCTCGCTAATTGGCAGCTCGGAGAAGATGGGCAAAAATTAAACTTGGAATCAAGCAGCCAAAAAATACAAAAAGAATTTATCGAAGACAAGAAAAACAGCATCGAACTGGAAGTCGACGTAGTAAAAACTGATAATTCTAACCCGGAAAACAATCTCAATATCAAAGAAATAATCGGCACCGGCCATTCAAACTTCTCCGGTTCACCAGCTAATCGCCGCCATAATATCAAAGTCGGGGCCGATACGCTTAACGGCCTACTGATAAAACCAGGAGAAGAATTCTCCTTAGTCAAAACCCTGGGGGATGTTGAAGAAGGGTCTGGCTATTTGCCGGAATTAGTGATTAAAAACAATAAGACGGTGCCCGAATATGGCGGGGGTCTCTGCCAGATCGGCACGACCGTCTTCCGTGCCGCCATGCAAAGTGGTCTGCCGATTACCGAGAGGCGCAATCATTCATACCGAGTTAGCTACTACGAGCCGGCCGGGATGGATGCCGCGATTTATATTCCTAAACCAGACGTTCGTTTCCTCAACGATACCGGCAACTATATCCTGATACAAGCCCGCATCGAAAAAAGTGATCTTTATTTCGATTTCTGGGGAGTTAGCGATGGACGTCAGGTGGAAATCAGTAAACCAACCATATACAATATAGTAAAACCGGGGCCGACCAAGATCATCGAAACCACTGACCTTAAGCCTGGCGAAAAAAAATGTACAGAAAAAGCCCACAATGGAGCTGATGCTTTCTTTGATTATAAGGTTGTCTACGCGCAGGCAAATTCTAGTGAAGACGCAACAAAAAAAGTGCGCTTTAATTCGCACTATGTCCCTTGGCAGGAGGTCTGCTTAGTCGGAGTCAGTGCCAGCAGTACGGCTAGCAGCACGGCTTCCACCAGCCCCATTATAGCCACCAGCACTAATCCCGATATTGAATCAGCTACTAACACTGCTAGTAGCAGTCAAACAAACTAATCCTATTATACAAAAAGACCGACTTTAACGGGTAGGCAAGAAAATTTCTCCTAGGAATTCTCGAGCTCACTACAATCAATTAATATCATAATTGATTAAAGTAAGCCCAAAAAACCCTAGCAAGAAAATCCCCATGCTTGTCGTGCCTGACCCGTTACAATCGGCCTTTTTCTTTTTGTAAATTAAATAACTAAGTACTATAGCATAGTAAAAATTATTTGTCAATAGTAAGTAACGCCGACCCGAGCACCATCAATCAAAAGATAATTTATCAATAACATATTTGCCATTATTAGCATAAATTTTAAGATCACCATCGAAGTCGGTTCTAAAAACTTTAAATTTTAAACCAGCTAATCTCAGTAAAGTGCTGGTAGCTGGGTGCCCGAATTTATTATTCTCACCAACAGAAATAATCGCTACCGTAGCGCCGCTTGCCTTTAAAAATTCCGGGGTACTAGCAGTCTGAGAGCCATGATGAGATATTTTAAAGAAGCCCGCCGATAAATCCAACCCTGAATCAATCAAAGATCTTTCAACTTTCTTGCCCGCGTCGCCAGTGAATAGAACGGCTACGCCGGGGCACTCGAACTTAAAAACTAAAGATGAATCGTTAACATCGGAAATAATAAAATCACTTTCAGATAAAGGGTATAAAAAATTTAGGGAACAGCCCGCTCGTAATCTGATTATCTGCCGGTGCGAAACTATATAAGTTCTCTGTCGGGAAAGTTGTGAAAATAATTGATCCGCCGCCGTATCAGAAAATAATGATGACCGCACGACATTCTTAACCTGATAACGCCGCCAGATTTCTATTAACCCGAATAAATGATCGTCGTGCGGATGACTAAGGATCAGATAATCTATCTGTCTTTGCCAAAAAGACAAGACTAAACCCAGCTTCTTTAAAACTGATAAATCCGGGCCGCCATCCACCACAATCAACTCCCCGCCTCGGCTTTTGATCAAAATAGCATCTCCTTGCCCGACTTGGAATATAAAAATCTCTGCCCCAGGCAGCTGCTTATCAAACAAGAACAAAAAAAGAACGATGAAAATAAAAATAGCTATTAATGGCCAAAATAACTTATTTTGATCGCCCATAAAGCATTTCGATAAAAAATAACCCGGAATAAGGAGTAAACTAGGTAATAATATAGCAGACCCTGATAAAATCTAAATAAACTATTTACAAATACAAAGGCCACCCCAGAACAGGGTGGCCTTTGTATAATTTTTAAATTAATAAAACTTACTAATTTCTAAATTAATAAATTTTACAATTTGAAGCTATGCTTATTTTTTCTTTTTAGCTGGTTTCTTCTTAGCAACCTTCTTCACAGCTTTTTTTACAGGTTTCTTCTTAGCAACCTTCTTCACAGCTTTTTTAGTAGCTTTTTTCTTAGTAGCCATAATTATTCACCTCCTTTCATGAGAATAATTGATCTAAAAATTTATTTTTTTAAAAATAAATTTATCGTTCTTTCTAAAATTTTATATCTCTAAGTTAATTATACTCTTTTATTTTTTTTATGGCAATAGTTTTAACTAAAAAAATCTCCCATCGCTGAGATAGGAGATTTATTTCTAAAAAAATTATCACCCATTAAAATTTATCCGCTAAGAAATTTTTTAATTCAGAAATCTTGACTCGCGGTAATTCGGCGCCACTCCTCTTGTCACCCCTAGTTCTAATCGTGACGTCATTATTTTCCAGACTATCGAAATCGACCGTGATACAAAAAGGCGTTCCGATTTCGTCTTGGCGACTATAGCGCTTACCGATGTTGCCATTATCGTCAAACTCACAATTATAGGCAAGCTTTAAAATATTAAAGACCTCTTTGGCCTTGGCCACTAAATCCGGTTTATTCTTAAGCAAAGGAAAGACCGCTAACTTCACCGGGGCTAAATTATAGGGTAGATCTAAGCTAACCCTGACTTCGCCGTTTGTTTCTTCCTCGCGGTAAAATTCGCTTAAGACGGCCAAAAAAGTCCGACCCACGCCAACGGATGATTCGATGATATGGGGCAAATATCTTTCTTGGCTACCAGTATCTACATAACTTAAATCCTGACCGGAAGCTTGGGAGTGGACGCTAAGGTCATAGTTCCCGCGGGCATGGATGCCCTCTAATTCAGAAAAGCCGAAAGGAAAATTATACTCGATATCATACGCGGCCTTAGCGTAGAAAACTAGATTCTCATGCTTATGCCAACGTAAATTTTCCGGGTTCAAGCCTAAATCAAGATAATATTGCCAACGGGCGGAGCGCAACTTTTCATATTCTATCATCTCCTGGCTGGGATGGACGAAATACTGCATTTCCATTTGCTCAAATTCCCGAGTACGAAAAATAAATTGACGGGCCGTGATTTCATTGCGAAAGGCTTTACCGATCTGAGCGATGCCGAAAGGAATCCTGACACGAGCAGAGTCTAAGACATTCTTATAATTAACATAAATGCCTTGGCAGGTTTCTCCCCGTAAATATACCGGCTCTTTCGTCCAATCGCTGGTAAAATTTCCTAGATTAGACTGGACCAATAAATTAAATTTTTTCAGATCGGTAAAATCACTTGATCCGCAAGCCGGACATTTTATCTTCTTAATATTTTTAACAAACAGCTTGCTGATTTCTACTTCGCTCATCTTTTCGTCAGCCTTGAGCCCAATTTCCTCCAAGGCATGATCGACGCGTAAACGCTGGTGGCATTTCTTGCACTCAACCAAGGGGTCAGAGAAGCCTTTGACGTGGCCGCTAGCTTCCCAGATGCGGGGACTCATGAAGATAGCCGAATCCAAACCGACTACATCTTCCCGCCACTGTACCATGTTTTGCCACCAAATCCTCTTAATATTATTAGCTAATTCTACGCCATAAGGTCCGAGGTCATAAATAGCAGCCATGCCGCCATAGATTTCCGATGAGGGATAAACGAAGCCGCGCCGTTTGCATAAAGAAACTATTTTTTCCATCTTCTTGCTATCATTTTGTTTGAATTTAGCTGTTTTCATAATTTTAAAATCTTGTAAATTACATTTCCTCCAAAGTTTCGATGCCTAATAACTCTAGACCGTTACTCAAAATCTGCCCCAACGCTTGCAACAAACTTAGGCGCCAAGTTTTTTCTCGGCTCTCAGCCTGTAAGACATTAACTGATTGATAATAATCGTTGACCATTTGGGCTAAAGAAAAAAGATAATGAGCAATTTCCGAGGGATCACGTTTAGCGGCAGCTATTTCCCTGATCTCAGGATATTTAGCCATAGTCATCAACAAATTCTTTTCTTTTTCTAAAATTAAGCCCTCCAAATCAGCTGGGCAAGTTAAGCGTTTACGCCCAGACTTCCTAATAAGACTTTTAATACGAACCAAAGAATATTGCAAATAAACAGCGGTGTAGCCGTTGAGGCGCAAAGCTTCATTGATATCAAAGGTAATAATCTTGTCAGCTGAAACTTTCAGCATCTCAAACTTGATTGTCCCCAGGGCTAGCTTTAAAGCGAGTTGGTCGATCTTCTTTTGGTTCCAATCAGAGTGCCTAGACTTAATTTCCATCTTGTTCTTTTCCCAAGCCTCCTGCTTTAATTCCTGATAAGTGATAACGTTGCCGGTCCGCGAAGCCATCATGCCCCCAGGCAAGGTGACAAAATCATAAACTAAATGGCTACGTTTATTCTTGTCTCCCATTAGCTCCAATATCTTAAATAACTGTTTGAAATATAAGCTCTGACGCAAATCCACCACATAAATGGATTCAGCCAGCTTATATTTCTTGGCTTTAATCAAAGCTAAGGCTAAATCAGCCACCGGGTATAAAGCCGTGCCGTCAGATCGAATGATGGGCAAAACGCCTAAATCATAGGCTTGCAAATCGGCCACAATCGCTCCTTGGCTTTTAACCAAAATGCCTTTAGCTAATAAAGACTCAACTATTTTTAGCCCCTGTCCTATTACTTCGCTTTCATAAAACGTTTCCTGGAATACGATTCCTAACTCTTTATAAATCTTGGCGAAATAAACCAGGCTCCAACGGCGGCTGGTCTGCCAGAGCTTGTACATCTTGCCCTGCCGTCCCTCAATCACTTTCATCACTTCCGCCACCTCGCTCTTAGCCTTTTCGTATTCAGAAATTTTCTGAGAAGCGGCGCTATAGCATTTGCCTAAGAGATAGCCCTTATCCAGACCTTTAGCTGAATCGCCGATGCGGCGCAGATAATCCTCCCAAAACCACAGAGTCTTGGCAACATGAATCCCGAAATCATTTATATAGGAAACCGGTACCACTCGATAACCGCTACTAGATAATAAACGAGAAGCCGACTCCCCGTAACAAATATTGCGCAGATGCCCCACATGATATTCCTTATGAGTATTGCCATTAGAATACTCTATCATCACTGTCTGTTTGCCGCCGATATGGCTCTGTCCGAACTTAGCGCCCTGCCGGCTGATATCTTTAATCAGGGAAGCGGCTAGATATTCTTCTTTGAGATAAAAATTAAGATAAGCCCCCTCTGCCCTGATTTCTTTAATAACTTGCTTTAGCTCTGGATGCTGACTATATTGATCGGCTAAATCCTTGGCTACCAAGACCGGATTCCTTTCCAACTCCTTAGCTAAAATAAAACAAGGCAGGCTTAAATCACCTAAGTCCGCTTGGGGAGGATAAATAAAATCACCAGCCTCCCGGTCTAAAACCTTAGCGATCATTTTTCTTATCTGTTCTAAAACTGTCATTTATTTAAATTTTCTTATTTATGGGTCGAACTGAAAAATACGGACAAAAACAAGAAAAACGGCATCTTTCCAAAAACAAAAAAATTTGGTAATTATTTAGATTTTATGATATAATATTAACAAACTTCTTTGGTTTTTTCAATAATATAAAAAAAATTAACAAGCTAAGAGTCTTAGCTATTTTAAACTTATGTTCTCTTATCGCGCTTTATTAAAACAAGCCTGTAAAATCAGCTGGCAGCACAAATATCTTTGGTTTTTCGGCCTATTTGCGGCCATGCTAAGCGCTGGCGGCGGCTGGCGACTACTAACCCAAAACATTCAAGCTAATTATCAGGGGGATTTCTGGTCTGGCCTGCTGGGTTTCCTTAATGTGAAATTCTTCTATCAAAATGTCACCGTCGGATTAGCCAATATGTTCAAATACGACTGGATATTTGCCTTAGATAACATCCTGGGCCTTATTTTGATTGGCTTTATCGCCATCTTCTTCATCTGGCTAACTGTCGCCTGCCAAGGCGGCCTGATCAGCCATATCCAAAAAATTATCAACCACAAGAAAGGCTCTACGCCGGAATTAATGGTTAAAGACGGTTTGCATACCGGACACTTAAGCTTCTGGCCGCTATTCGGATTGAATATACTTTTCAAAGTCCTGATTAATTTTGCCTTCATCTTAATCAGCATCCCCTTCTTATTCCTAACCTTGACTGACAACGGTTGGCTCGGAGCTTCTTATATCCTTTTATTCCTAATCTTCATCCCGGTGGCTATCGCCCTTAACCTCATCGTTAGATATGCTATGGCTTATGCGGTTATCGAGAAAAATTCTTTCGTGGAGGCGGTTGAAAATGCCTGGCGCCTATTCAGCAAAAATTGGCTGATTAGCATGGAAATGCTAATTGCTCTGTTTATAATCAATTTCGTGGCTGGCGCTTTAATCTTATTATTTCTCACTATCTTCGTTCTGCCGCTTCTCATCGTTAGTGTCACCTTCGCCATGGGCTGGCTAACCGGCTTGATGATAGTTATCGGTTTGATCGTCCTCGCTCTAGCCGGATCTGTCTTAACTACTTTCGAGAATGCGGGCTGGGTCAGCCTTTTTGTCCGTCTAGAAGAAAAAGGCGGATTAGCAAAATTAGAAAGAATTTTCCAAAAAAAGAAAAACAAAAAATAAAGCTATGAGCGGTTTCTCCTCGATTGAAAACTTGCTAGATCCGGCCGATGAAGCCCAAGACGAAGAAAGCGTCGGCGCCCAACTCAGCCGCAAACAACAAGAAATAAAAAACAAAGAAATAGAAAGGCAAACTGAGGCCAAAGCGAAAAGCGCTGGCCTTAATTATGTTAATCTTAACGGTTTCCCCATCAGTCCAGAAGCGCTATCGATGGTAGACGAAGATGAGGCTAAAGAAATCAAGGGCGCTTGTTTTTTTTATGACGGCCATGCCATCCGCTTGGCGTGTTTAGCTTATACCAAGAAAATCGAGGATAAAGCCCTGGAACTACAAAACAAATATTTTGCCGAGGTAAAAATATATTTGATTTCACCGGCTAGCTTCGCTCGCTTATTGGATTTCTATCACGCCCTGCCCAAAACAAAAAAAATAATCGGTGGAGTGGAAATCAAAGAGGAAGATTTGGAAAAATTTAAACAGGAAATTAGTAGCTATAAAAGCTTGAACGCCAAAATAAACGAAGTGAATATCTCTGATGTCGTAACCCTGCTTTTAGCTTCAGCTATGAAAACCGGGGCGAGCGACATTCATGTTGAAGCTGAAGAAAGCCGCGTTGTCATCCGTCTGCGTATCGATGGCGTTCTGCAAGAGGCGGCCACGATTGAAAAGTCACAATGGCAAAAAATTATCAGCCGTCTTAAGATAATCTCAAAAGTTAAGATTAACATCGATGATAAGCCGCAAGATGGCCGTTTTTCCATATATTCTCAAGCGAAAAAAATTGAAGTCCGATCTTCTTTCCTGCCCACCGCTTACGGCGAAAGCGTCGTCATGAGGCTGTTAGACTCCCAAGCCGTACCTCTAAACCTTAAAGGCTTAGGCATCCGCCCTAATATAATCGAAATCTTGGAAAAAGAAATCTCTAAACCGAATGGCTTAGTTTTGACTACCGGACCGACTGGCTCAGGCAAAACCACTACCTTATACGCAATCATCAACCAGCTCAATCGGGCCGGCACTAAAATAATTACCCTGGAAGACCCAGTCGAATACCAACTAGAGGGTATCAATCAGAGCCAAGTCGATGCCGCTCATGGCTATTCTTTCTCTGATGGTTTACGTTCAATCTTACGTCAAGATCCGAATATCGTCATGGTTGGAGAGGTGCGCGACCTAGAAACCGCCGAAATAGCTGTCCAGGCAGCTCTGACTGGCCATTTAGTCTTATCAACTCTACACACCAATGACGCCGCCGGAGTCATCCCGCGCCTTTTAGATATTGGGGTCAAACCATATTTCTTGATTCCCGCGATTAACGCCGTTATCGGCCAGCGCTTAGTCAGAAAGCTTTGCCCCCATTGCCGCCTTGAACACGCGCTAAGCGCCGAAGAAGATGAACAGATAAAAAGAATCTTGGCGGTAATATCCCCTAAAGCCGGAGTTGAGGTTCCACCCACATTGCCGACGATCTACAAGGCAAATCCAAGCGGTTGCGCGGAATGTAATTTCATCGGATATAAGGGGCAATTAGGTATCTTTGAAATTTTTACCATGGCCGATAACCTTAAGCAATTAACAGCGGATAATGCTCCTTCTTTTCAAATATTGAGACAGGCGATTGAAAATGGCATGCTCACCATGCTCCAAGATGGCATATTAAAGACCTTAGATGGTGAAACTAGTCTCGAAGAAATTTACCGTGTCGTTGGTGATTTTGATTATGTGAACGAACTTTATGACTTAATTATTTCCCAAACCATCGGCCGGGGATTAGTTGTAAGCCAGGAAATCAAACAAACAGCCGAAACTCTTAGCCAGAACCTTGGTGGACTGAAAGATAAGCTCCAAAACCTTTCCTCTCAAGAACTCTTGAATTTGACAATGGCGGTCGCGGCCGCTTCTGAAGCCGGCGATATACACATCGAGCCAGAAGAAGCTAGCGTTAAAATCCGCTTCCGAATCGATGGCGTCTTGCATGATATCGCTGATATCCCTAAAACCCAATACCTGCCCCTGATTGCTGAGATAAAGACCTTAGCTGGCTTTGCCACCAATGTCAGACGGGCAACCCTAGATGGCCGGTTTTCCTTAATCTTCCCAGAGAAAAAAATAGATTGCCGCCTATCAATCATCATCGGCGGACGAGGAGAAACGATCGTTATCCGCCTGCTAAACAATTCAGCGGCAACTTTAAAAATGGAAAAATTGGGCATTACCGCCAGTACTAAAGAAACCTTGGAAAAAGCCATCAAGAAAACCCGAGGTATTATCCTAACTACCGGTCCGACCGGTTCCGGTAAGACCACCACTCTCTACTCCCTACTGAACGAACTCAATCATCCGGATGTAAAAATCATTACAGTCGAAGATCCAATCGAATATGAGTTAGCCGGAATAATGCAAACCCAAATTGATCCAGAAAGAGGCTACACTTTTGCGGCGGCCATCCGCTCCCTCCTACGTCAAAATCCCAACATCATGATGATTGGAGAAATTAGAGATGAAGAAACAGCTAAGATCGCCCTAGAAGCCGCCTTAACCGGACACTTGGTGCTTTCCACTATCCACGCCAACAGCGCCGCTGGAGCTATCTCCCGTTTTGCTGGCCTAGGTATCGACCGCAAAATCTTAGCTAATGCCATAGAGTTTGCTATCAGCCAAAGACTTGTCAGACGCTTATGTCCACATTGCAAAAAGAGCTATGAAATAGATGCCGCTACTGAAGAAAAAATCAGGAATATCTTTAAAGACCTAAAAAACCCGGCTATTAAAATACCTAGTGGCCGGACATATTATCAGGCGGTTGGTTGCGACAAATGCGGTAATATCGGTTACAAGGGACGGATTGGCCTGTATGAAGCCATGGAGAATAACCCTGAATTGCAAAAAACTATCAGCGCCGAAACTAGTACGGATCATGAGATTGAGCTAGATGCCGTCAACCAAGGGATGGTCACTATAGCTCAGGATGGTATTATCAAAGCCTCGCAAGGTGACACTAGCTTAGATGAAGTATTCCGAGTTATTTAATATAAGAAACAAATATGATCAATGCTAAATTTTTAGTCCAACTTAAAAAAGAATATCGCACCCAAGAATCGGAACGCCGCCAAATTATCAGCGCTTCAAATAATATCCTATTCCAAGCTAAGAAGACGATTTTTGCCTTGCAACGACAGGATTTCTCTGCGGGCCAGGAAAAACTGGAAGAAATGGCTAAGCTGCTTAAGGATTTAGCTCAACGCTTCGGCGCCAACCGCTTGAATCAAGAGGGGACATATAAAGCGGCCGTGGAAGAATACCTCGAAGCCTATACTTTTCATCAAATTATAAAAGGAAAGAAAATAGATAAGGTTAAAGGCCTATCCTTAGACCACAGCAGCTACCTCGGAGGTATCTGCGACCTCATCGGAGAACTAGTCCGCTATGCTACCAACCAAGCGGCTAAGGGCAAATTTTCCGAGGTCGAAAAAATCAAAGCTATTTCCGAAGATATTATGGCCGGGCTTCTAGATTTCGATATGACTGCCTATCTGAGAACTAAATACGACCAAGCCCGAGGCCACTTGCGTAAACTCGAACAAATGGCTTATGACATTAGAATCAGGTCTTTAGATAAATAAGCCTTATGCTGGCCGCCATCATTTCCGATATCCATGACAACCTAGTGAACCTAGATAAATGCCTTGATTGGTGTCAACAAAAAGGGGTGACCTCCCTGATTTGTCTGGGAGACCTTACTAACTCGGAAAGCCTGGCTAGAATAGACGCTAATTTCCTCGAAAAAATTTTTCTGATCCAGGGCAATGCAGAAATATATCAGACAGAAGAAATAAAAAATTTCCCCAGGATCAAGAATTGCGGACGCTACGGATGGATAAGATTAGATGATGTTAATATCGGCTTAGTCCATGAGCCGTTTTTTATTAACCAGTTAATAAAGGAGAACCAGGAGATAAACTTTGATTTTATTTTTTACGGCCACACCCACAAACCCTGGCTTGAAGAAAAAAATGGCTTTAAAATAGCTAACCCAGGAACCTTGGGCGGTGTCTTCCAAGCAGCCAGCTTTGCCATTTTAGACTGCCAAAATAAAAGATTGGATTTAAAAATACTCAACGAACTATAGTTAGCCCTAACAAAAAAACAGTCTTCAATCAGACTGTTTTTTATAAAATAAAATTATTATTTTCCTAAAATTTCCTTAAGATATTTAGCTGTATAACTATTTTTAGCTTGAGCTACTTGCTGAGGACTTCCTTCTGCGGCGATATAACCACCCTTATCGCCACCTTCTGGACCAAGATCTATAATCCAATCAACCGCCTTAATTACATCAAGGTTATGTTCAATAATCAGGACGGTATTACCCTGGTCAACCAGCATATTCAACACTTTCAATAATCTTTCGATATCGGCAAAATGCAGACCGGTAGTCGGTTCGTCTAAAATGCACAGAGTCTTACCGGTCGCTCGGCGTGATAATTCGGTGGCTAATTTGATCCTCTGCGCCTCACCACCAGAAAAAGTAGTTGCGCTCTGCCCTAACTTGATATAGCCGAGTCCGACCGAGTCTAGAGTCAACAGCTTCTGGTACAAAGCAGAAATTTCCTTGAAAAAAGGCAAAGCTTCGCTCACCGTCATCTCTAAAACATCGTAGATATTCTTGCCTTTGTAGTTTATTTCTAGAATCTCTGGCTTAAATTTTTTACCACCACAAACATCACAAGTTAGATAAATGTCGCTCAAGAACTGCATATCGACTTTTATCACTCCATCTCCAGCACAATTTTCACAACGGCCGCCAGCTACATTAAAAGAAAAATGCCCAGCGCCATAGCCTTTCAACTTAGATTCTGGCAAAACAGCGAACAAGTCGCGAATATAAGTAAACGCCCCGGTATAGGTAGCTGGATTAGACCGGGGTGTCCGGCCAATCGGCGACTGATCAATATCAATCACCTTGTCGATATTATCCAAACCTTCAATCGACCGGTGCTTGCCTGGCAAGGCCTTAGCTCGATAAAATTTCTGCTTCAGAACGTTGGCTAAGATATCAGTCATCAAGGTAGATTTGCCAGAACCGGAAACACCAGTAATCGCCACCAGCTTACCGAGAGGAATCTCGACATCGATATTTTTCAGATTATGCTCACTAGCGCCGATAATCTTCAGGCTCTGCTTTTTACCAGGCCGAAAATTATCCCTAGCCGGAATTTGCTTAATGCCGCTCAAATATTTCCCGGTTAGAGATTCTGGGCAATCCTTGATGCCAGCCGGCTGGCCGCTATATATGATGTGTCCGCCCATCTGGCCGGCGCCCGGACCGATATCAACTAAATGATCAGCCGCTAACATCATAGCGGCATCATGTTCGACCACAATAACAGTATTATCGTTATCCCGGAGATTTTTTAGCATCGCTATCAACTTATCATTATCTCTCTGGTGCAAGCCGATTGATGGCTCATCCAAGACGTAAAGGACTCCGCTTAGAGTCGACCCGACTTGAGAGGCCAAACGGATACGCTGGGCTTCACCGCCTGATAAACTGGCGGCCGAGCGGGTCAAACTCAGATAATCTAAGCCGACTTTCTCTAAAAATTCTAAATTCTTAATCATTTCGCCAATAATCGGGGCGACTATTTCCGCTTGACCGTTCAAATTTTTAGCGCCAGCTATAAGGGTGCTGAGAAACGACTTGAGTTGGCTGACATTCTTGTCCGCTAGATCATAAATCGAGAGACCATCTATCTTCACTGCCAAGACGGCTGGCTTCAAACGCTGTCCATGACAGGTTGGGCAAGATGTTTCGCGCATACATTTCTCGATCTCTGACTTTATGAAGCCCGACTTAGTCTCTTGGTAGCGCTGTTTGAGCATTTTTATCAAACCAAAAAAATCATCATCCCCGAAAAGAAGGAAATCCAGCTCGGTCTTAGAAAAATTCTTAATAGGGCGGTTCAGGTCAAGCTGACGGCTTTCGAGTTTAACCCTCAAATCACTTAAAAAAGAGGTTTGATTGGCAAGGTTGAAGTGACGCCAAGGCTTAATGGCTCCCTCAGCAATACTGAGATTAGTGTTCAGCACTAAGTTTGGATCGATCTCTAATTTCACACCGAGGCCCAGGCAATCAGGACAAGCTCCATAGTTAGAATTAAAAGAAAAATCTTTGGGTTTTAGATTGAGAAGCTGATGCGAGCACTGTTCACAGGCATAGGACCACTCGCTACGCTTATTGCCCGTAATTTTCCCATTCCTATTAGTGCTCGGCTTCAAATCTTTGATTTTCTTTAATTTTATCTGACAATTAGGACAGTATGGAATCCCGATTTTAGCGAACAAGAGACGCAAATAATCATATATCTCTGTTATCGTCCCCACTGTGGAACGAGGATTGTGCCCTACTGTCCTTTGATCGATAGCGATTGCCGGAGACAATCCTTCGATTAGATCTAATTCTGGCTTATCTAACAGATTGACGAATTGCCTGGCATAAGAAGACAAAGATTCAACATAGCGACGCTGGCCTTCGGCATAAATAGTATCAAAAGCTAATGATGATTTGCCTGAACCAGATAAACCGGTGACGACAATCAGCTTATGTCGGGGCAGGTCAATATCTATATTTTTTAAGTTATTAACGCGCGCTCCGCGAATTTTAATCAAATTATCTGGCATGTTGTCTGGTTTAATTAATAATATTTAAAAAATTGGATAAAAGAGCTTCAGCATAAAAACCAGAAAACGATCACTAGTCTTCATGAGAGGCCGTGGATTTTGAAAAAATTCTCCCTCTTTTTTCCACTTAGCTAAAATCTTCTCTAAATCAGCAATTAAGTTCTTCTGGCGGAAAAAGACGCCTGCTTCCATATTAAGGCCGAAAGAAAGGATATCGATATTAGGAGAACCGACTACGCCTTCCACGCCATCGATTAACATAATTTTGGCGTGGTTCATAAAAGGCAGAAAATAAAATTTTACCCCCAAAGATGACAAACGGCAAGCATTGATATAATTAATCTTATTCAAAGGCCCGACGTCTGTAAACTTAGGTATGATAATCTCGATATTAACCCCGCGCCGGATAGCCTCATCAAACAAGGCAATCAGCCATCTCGGCGGCAAAAGATAGGGGGTGGTTATCTGGATAAGGCTCTTGGCCTCAATTATCTTCTGCCGATAATAATTATTAAGGTAATATGAATTCTTACGGCTAGTCCAGTTATCAAGCAGCCAGGACTTTATTTTTTGGGATAAAGCCGCCTTCTGATGGATTAAGATGGATGCTTTGCGGCCCCCGGCCATGCGATAGGCATAGGCAAAAGATTTTAAAATCGGCTTTACGATTTTACCTTCGATCCGAATATTTAAATCGTTCCAGTAACGGGTTTTTTCTTTAATATTAACGCCCCCCAGAAAAGCTATCTTATCATCTATAATCACAAATTTACGATGGTTACGCCTCAGCCAATGGCTAAAAAACAGGAATTCCACACCGGCCGCCTTCAAATCATTAACGTCAGAATTTTTCAAATCAAAGCTGCCAAAATAATCAGCCACAATCACAACCTCCACCCCTGACTGAGCCTTAGCCTTGAGCCTGCCCAAGAAATCGTGGGTGTTATTGGTATCAGCTAAAAAGATATACATTTCTATATAAATGGATTTCTGGGCTAAGTCAATCGCTTTAAGCATCCCATCCCAGGCCTTGAGCGAAGTTTTATAAAATTTATATTTCATTTTTTTAGTTTAAATAATCAAGGCTAATTATAGCACTAATTTATGATTCTTTTAAGGCTAAGGCAGCTTAGGTGACAATATTGACATAAAAACACAAGACAGGCCTTTAGCCTGTCTTGTGTACGCAGTCCCTGGGGGAATCGAACCCCCGTTATCAGGATGAAAACCTGACGTCCTAACCACTAGACGAAGGGACCAGATGAAAAAATAAAATCTACCATTTATAAACTGAGATTACGGTAGATTTTTTTTCTGAAGTATGTTAATACTAAAAATAGTATAAATAACTTTTTTTGTCTAGTCAAGATTAAATTATGTATATTTTAGGCATAGAAACCAGCTGCGACGAAACCGCCGCCTCTATCATTAAAGCTGATTCCCAGGGGAAAATGGCTGTTTTATCAAACATCATATCCTCACAAATAGATATTCATAAGAAATACGGAGGAGTAATTCCTGAGATTGCCGCCCGGGAACATATTCTAAATATTCTGCCAGTAATAGATGAATCATTCAAGAAAGCTGGTATAGGCCCAGAAAAGATTAACCTAATAGCCGTTACCAAGGGGCCGGGACTAATCACCTCCCTAATTGTCGGTGCTGAAACGGCTCGGACCCTAGCTTCGGTCTGGAAAAAGCCTATGATAGGCATCAACCACATAGAGGGTCATATCTACTCTAATTTCATAGCTCCCCACCGAACCATTAAATTTCCGGCCTTAGTTCTAACTGTTTCTGGCGGCCACACCCTCTTAGTTATTATGAAGGAGCATAACCAATACAAGATGATCGGGGAAACTCTAGATGACGCCGCTGGAGAAGCTTATGACAAAGGCGCTAAGATGCTAGGGCTCGGTTATCCAGGCGGTCCGATTATCTCTCAATTAGCGGCTGAATACAAAAAAATGGGACAAAAATCAAATTTGATATTTCCTCGCCCTATGTTGCATGCTAAAAACTTTGATTTTTCCTTTTCTGGACTAAAAACATCCCTTCTATACCAACTCAAAAAAGACAAGAACTGGAAAAAGAGGATTAATGAGTATTGTTTTGCCTATCAAGAAGCGATTATTGATATATTAGTTAAAAAAACTCTCAAAGCCGCCGATAAATATAATATTAGAACTATAATGCTGGCCGGAGGCGTTTCGGCTAACGGGGCTCTACGGGAAAAATTCATTCAAGAACTAGATAAAAAAAGGCTTTTCTTAGTTCCAGATCTCCAATATACCACTGATAACGCCAGTATGATCGCGGCGGCGGCCTACTTCCGCTACCAAAAAGCCAAGAATTGGAAAATTCCCAGCCTCAAAGTTGACGCTAACTATAAATTATCATAATATATAGAAATAAAGGCTGGATGGCGAAGTGGTCCAACGCTGCAGTTTGCAAAACTGTCATTCGTGGGTTCGAATCCCACTCCAGCCTCAGAATAAGTCTAAGATATCTTAGACTTATTTTTTATTTACCCAAATTAACAATTAAAAATAAATAAAATCTGTGGATAACTTGTGTTTTTTGTGTATAAACTAAGACTTTAAGTCTACTATTTCTTAGACTTAAATATTAAATTTTTACATTATTTGGCTATTATAAAACAAATTTTGTCATAAAGTACAACTTAAGTCCATAATATTGACCCCATTTTCTAAAAATGATATAATAAAGATATAGAAATGAACATTAACAATTTAAGCTAAAAGGAAATTTACCGAAAAGTTCTTTTGGGTCAATTTCCTTGCTTTTTAACTGATTATCAATCTCCATTTTATTAACACTGGCGTAATAAAATCTACTCCAGATGTTTTATCCACGTGCTAAACAAAAATAAAAATTTGATAAGTAACAAAAAGATTATTTACTAAATTTCTATAAAAATAGCAAAAACAATTAAAAAAATCGATAAAACATACTAATAATCGGTAAAAAGCCAGCTTTTAAGCCAGTAAAAAGCTCAATCCCTAATACGGTAAATATTTCAACTCTAAATAAGGAGGAACAAAGAAATATTATTAGGGACGAGGCTCAGAATATACCCCTTATAAATCATAAATTTATATAAAAAGGGGCCCGTCTGGGCCTCTTTTTTATACAAGAATTAATATTGACATTTTCAAACAAATATACTAATATAAGCTCAGTTCCGTAAAACAATCAAAAAAAATATATTGACCATGGAAAATCTGATCTTTTTTCAAAGGACTTTAAACCCAACAGTCCTAAAGGTTTCTATTCGCAGCGGTAGCGAAAACCGCACGGTAGATGCTGCTAATCGGCTGAACAAAGAGTTGGCGGATAAAATCGCATCTGCCCATATTTCAAAGGCCTTTACCGGTCTGTGTGCCAGCTTCATCGACATCGAGGATGGAAGACTGATAATCTCGACTGATGTCGGAAAAATCGAGCCTAACAGCACCGAAGAAGAAGACAAAATCTACATTCAAGAGATTATGGAAGCCCTGGAAAACGCTGGGATTAATAAAGCTATAAGAATGTAAAGACACGCCGCCTCCAAGGTTTAAAAACACGAGAAAGCCGCTCACCTAGGGTGGCTTTTTGATAATTGCCTTTTTCTGGATAACTTGGTTTAATAGACTTATATTTATAATCACACTATGTCCCTATCAATCGGTATCGTCGGTTTGCCCAACGTCGGCAAATCAACCTTATTTAATATTCTAACTAAAAAGGGTGTAGAAGCAGCCAATTACCCCTTCTGCACCATCGATCCTAATGTTGGCGTCGTTAAAGTCCCTGATTTTCGCTTAGACAAACTAGCAGAAGTATCTAAACCAGCTAAAATAATCCACGCTACCATCGAATTCGTGGATATCGCCGGCTTAGTGGCCGGGGCCAGCCAAGGAGAGGGCTTGGGTAACAAATTCTTGGCCCACATCCGGGAATGCGACGCTATCTGCGAAGTAATCAGGGATTTTCAAGACAAGAACATTATTCACGTTACAGGCAAAATAGATCCAGAAAGCGACCGAGAAACCATTAATCTAGAGCTCATCTTAGCGGATTTAGCTACAGTGGAGAAACGCTTAGACAAAACTAGACGTGATTCTAAAAGCGGGGATAAAGAATTAATCTGGCAGGGACAAATCTTAGAAAAAATTAATAAACAGCTAAGCGATAGCCGGCCAGCCAGGGATTTAGAGTTTAGCCCCGAAGAAATGATATTTGTGAAAACTTTAAACCTATTAAGCATCAAACCCCTAATTTACCTGCTTAATATCGATGAAAACCATGAAAGCGATAAGTTTTCCCATCCCGGAGAAGAATTAATCAAGATCAATGTTCGGCTAGAAAATGAAATAGCTAATCTGCCAGAAGAAGAACAGGCAGAATATATAAAAGAGCTGGGCCTAGCTCAAAGCGGACTAGACAAACTAATCCAAAGCTCCTACCGCATTCTTGGCCTAGAAACATTTTTTACGACCGGAGCGGATGAGAGCCGGGCTTGGACTATAAAAAAAGGAACTATCGCTCCTCAGGCAGCTGGGGTCATCCACACCGACTTCATTAAGGGCTTTGTCCGGGCAGAAGTAATCAATTGGGAGAAATTCATTAATGCCGGCAGCGAAGCTAGAGCCAAGGAATCAGGTCTGGTACGTACTGAAGGCAAAGATTACGTGGTTCAAGATGGAGATGTCTGCCACTTCCTGATAAACAAATAAAATCACCAAAAAACACCCCTATTCCAGGGGTGTTTTTGAACATAAAATTAATCTTTAAGCTGTTTGGCGCTTAGCTTGAGACCTTTCCGCTTCTTTTTTCTGCAAGAATTTCTCGGGATTTTCTGTGCTGACCATTAAATTCAAGGGAGCAACGGCAAAGTTAGGGTTCTTCTTGTCCACGAAAAAAGCGTCTGGATTCACATCAAAGTAATATTCGCCCTCGGGCAAATCATTCGAGAATTGAACATATCTAACCTGCTTATTCGCGTTAGCTTCACGATCATGAAAACGCATGATATTCAATAGTTGGCGTCGACCCTTGAATTCTTGGGATCGAAAATTAGCTTTCGGCCAACCTTTATAAGCAGCGTATTCCTGAGCGCTCTCTAGAATTTGAGCTTCATTCAATTCACCACCTTTGGCAAAACTAGGGCGGGGCAATCGTTGATTTTTCAGCCAGGCAACCGAAGCTTCCATAACCTTTAACTCTTCTTCAGAAAACTCCGGGACATCCTTCCAGCTGTCTTCTGACTTAGCAATACTCACCTTAGCTCGAGCCGGATTAGTGATTTTATCCTCTAATAAAGAAATGCTTTTAGATAAATCTAATCTTTTTTCTTGGATATTACTGATAAAACCATTCCGCTGGGAATCTAGGCCCTTATTAGTAGAGTAGACGATGCTACCATCAATTGGTCCTCTGTCCAAACCAGCTTTCTCGTTAGCGGCGGCAATCTCGAAATCTAATTCGCCCAGCCTTTCTTTCATTTCAATTAATGATTTAAGGTCTTCCTCAGAAGCATTTGCTCTTTCCTGCTCAGTAAAGGGCAAGCCATCATCAGACTTAGCGGCCAAATATTCTCTATAGAAAATGGCTAGATTCCTAACCTCATCTATATTTTTAAGCGGCTGTGCCCCTTTGCCAGTCTTGAGATAATCCTCACATTGTTTCATTAAATCCCTTAATTCCCACTCTTCCCGTTCATATTTTTCCATTAATTCTCCAATTTCTCCACCCCGACTATTATCAGCCACTGTTTCATTGAAAACATATTCATCTTCAAAGCCTGGCTCATTATAATTATTCTCGCGGTCTACGACGTCCCAGCCTTCTCGGCGGTTTTTAGGATTAGGCTCTGGCTCGGCCTTATAATCATAATTATCATCCTCCTTAGAAACGTGCCTGAATTCAAAAAGTTTCATAAACTTAAAATTAATTATAAATCTTAATTATATTATAGCATAAACCGAAAAATTTTTATCAAAAAATATATCATTGACAAAAAATCAATTTGATTATAATATAAGCGAACCTAAGCCACTATCTTTAATAAAAACTTAAAAAACCATGAGCCATGACACGGCACCGACAAGAAGGCCAAAAATTGCGACACAAAAGAAAAACCCGTAATGTCATCCGCTTATTAAATGCCAATATCGGAGACCTGAATTTAAGCGTTATCGCTCGAGCTAGCTTAGAAAAAATGGATATTAAAAATCTAGCTCAATTTAGGAACGATTTACTCGAGTCCAAAGTGGATCTTAAAAATATGGGTCTGAAAGCCAGAGAAGAGCTGCACCAAATATTTAAGACCAACCACATCAAAATGCCAGCCAATTGGATATGGGGCCTATAGGACAAAAAAGCGAAGATTTAATCTCCGCTTTTTTCTTATATAAGACTTTCGATTATTTCTTCTCCAAGATAAGTATCTCTCTGAATACTCGCTGGCCAGGCCGACCATAGACGATGGTCTGGCGCTCAGTAATTTTTAAATCCTTAGATGATAGTAAGGCCTGGCTAAAAGGCGGGACTATTTTGAAGCTGCCTAAATCTGGAGACAAAAAGTGTTTATTCAAAAATACCGGCCAAACCATCACGACACGGCCACTGCTCTTCAAGACTTTAGAGAATTCTAACAAAGCTTTGGAGTAGAGGTCATTTAATTCCCTGGCCACGGCGGCCGGCTGGAAAAAGCCTCGTTGCGGCCCCAAATAAGGCTCCGTCACGATATAATCAATCGATTCTTTTTTGATGAACCTTTCTAAATCCAAGACGCTTTTCTTAAATAATTGGTAATGGCCGTCACTGATGCTAAAATTACTGATCAGCCATTTCAGGTTAGCCCGGGAATCATCCAGGGCCGTCTTGGAAATATCGCTACCGATAACCTGCTGGAAACCGATTAAGAGCGCTTCGGTTAAAATCGTGCCCGAGCCACAGAAAGGGTCAAATAAATTGGTAGCAGGGGATACATGAGGACCAGTAGCCAGATTAATCATCATCTGTGCCAGCTTCGGGGGTAACATTCCGGACTTATCGTCCCGGCCCGGTCGGCCATAATCCCTTTTTGATAAACCTTTAAAATCCTGGACGGCTAGGGTGCGGCCGATTAGAATATTCTTTTCCTGCCGAATCAAGACGATTTCCGCTCCTCTGGTTAAAAGTTTGTTCTGAGCGATAATCACGCTGGATAAATTAGCTTCCCGACTGACAACTAAGCGGGAATTAATCTTTTTTTCTCTTAAAAAATTCTTTAATTCCAAGCCGATAATCTTCAAATTAACCGGCTTCTGACCATAAAAAGAAAAACCGAAATTAAACTTACCTGCAGGTAGCGAGGGCTTAGAACACAGGATATTGAATAAGCCTTTTAACTTATCAATTATCTGGTTCTGGCCACCCACGACTTCTTCCTCTATCACTCCGACCTTGATTGTCCCACCTAAGCGCTTGATCAAATTCTCAACTGGTAAATCGACGGCTTCCATTAATAAAACCTCCGGGCTAGCTAGCCAGCATTTAGCATCAGGAAAAAGGGCTTGGATTTCCGCAACTGACAAGGCAGGATGATTGCCTAAAACAAAGAAATATCTCATAATTTTAGATTAACTACTTCCAAGATATAACAATTTGCTAACTATTGCAATTTTATAAGATTCATGATAAGCTAAGCAAACAAATTAATAAACAAATATCTTTCCCACGCCCTGGCTGATAGCCAAGGCAATCCTATCAACTAGAATAGGATTAAAGGTATTCTAAGCCCTCAGCGATCTTGGAATACTGGGGTTTTAATTTAATCAGGGGTTTTAAAGAATATTTAGAGAAGATTTAAATAGTTTTTAAGCCCTGACGCTAATATAATTATGTCAAAAACCAAAGCTAGCGGCTCATCTCATTATGAGATCCTCTTTATTGTCCCTAATAAATATACTGAGGCTGAAGCCAAACAAGTTATCGCTAAGACCAGCGATATCATTAAAGAAAACGGGGGTACGATCACCCTGGAAGAATATTGGGGCAAGAAAAGATTAGCCTATGCCATCAAGCAAAACCACTATGGCTACTATGGCTTATTTGAATTTGACCTAGAAGGGGAAAATTTAGCTAAACTCGATAAGACCTTCCGTCTTTCCAACGAAATCTTGCGCCACCAGATTGTTAAAAAAGCCCTGCGCAGCCCAGAAGAAATAAAACTGGAAAAAGAAAGACGAGAAAAAATCGATCTAAAAAAAGCGGAAGCCGAAAAAGATAAGAAACCAAGCAAAGCGGCCGCACCAGCCAGCCCCGCCAGTAGCGCCCCTACCAGCGCCAAAGCTAAAGTCGATTTAAAAGATTTAGATGAAAAACTGGAAGGCATCTTGAGTGCGACCGATTTAATTTAATCGCCTCTTAAAATAAACTAAGCTTCAAACATATGAATCTTAACAAAGCAATGCTTATCGGCAATTTGACTCGCGACCCGGAAATAAAAACCACCCCGTCGGGTCAAACCGTAGCCACCTTCTCTATCGCCACCAATCTGGTCTGGACTGATCAGAGCGGCGTGCAGCAGAAAAAAACTGAGTTCCACAACATCGTCGCTTGGAGAAAATTAGCCGACATCTGTGCAAAATACCTGCGCAAAGGCTCCAAGGCTTACGTCGAAGGTCGCTTGCAAACAACTGACTGGACTGGACAAGACGGCGTCAAGAGATATCGGACGGAAATCGTCTTGGAAAACATGATCATGTTGGATGCCAAAAATACCAATAGCGGCAATAGTTCCTATAGCTTGCCCGAGGAATTGCCAGCGGAGGCGGAGATGGTCGATGAAGAAGAAATCCGCGTAGAAAATATACCCTTCTAAGAATTTAAAAAAATATGAATAACAAAAAACAAAAAGATTGTCATTTTTGCGCCAACCAAATCGAAGTCGATTATAAGGATGGTCGCACCCTTAAAAAATTCGTCAACTTCTACATGAAAATACTACCTGGTAGCCGTACCGGGGTCTGTGCTTGGCATCAAAGAAAATTAGCCGCCGCCATAAAAAGAGCCCGCGTCATGGCGCTAATGGCTCCAACCCACAAATAAACCATATGTTAAACTTTAACGAAATAAAGTTGGGCAAGGTCATTAAAGCTAACGACGAGCCTTATGTCATTATCAAAACCGAACACCATAAGATGGGCCGGGGCGGTGCTGTCCTTAAAACCAAGCTACGGAATTTAATCAACGGCAACATCCTGGAAAGAACCTTCCAAGGAGCAGAAAAAGCAGAAGAAGCTGAAACGGAAAGGAAAAAGGCTAGTTTCATGTATAAAGACGCCAATGAAGCCTATTTTATGGACGCCGATACTTATGAACAATTCAGCATCGGTCTAGAAGAAATTGGTGATAAAGAAAAATTCCTAAAGGAAGGAATCGAAGTAAATACTCTTTACTACAATAGTCGCCCAGTGGCCGTAGAACTGCCGATCAAAATGGAATTCAAGGTCGTCAGCGCACCTCCGGGAATAAAAGGCAACTCTGCTGGCAACGTTAACAAACAGGTTGAGCTAGAGGGGGGATATAAGATCAATGTCCCAATGTTTATCAACGAAGGCGATATTATCCGAGTCAACACTGATACTGGCGAATACGTAGAAAGGGCCTAAAGACAACAAAATATTCCCGATACAAGAAAAGGCTGCCCGCTTTCGCTGGCAGCCTTTTTTTATTAAAAGAAGAGAGAACTAATCACTTAATGATTACTTTAAACTTTGCTTATCGTCTTCGCTGATAACATTAAGGTTTTCAACCAGGGCTTTATTTTTCTTCTTATTCGAACGGTAATAGCTAATGAATCCGCTAATAATTCCACCTATTAAAGCCGATAGATATATTGGAGATATTCCCGGAGACCCTGCTGTCAGCACCAAAAAAACAAACAGGATGGCGACATTCAAAATTACATCTGGCCATAACCTTTCAAGAGCTGAACATAAAAGTACGCTGAACAGACTGCTTAGGAAAAAGGCGCCGATTAACAACCAATAATCAAACCTCACCTCTTCATAAGAGTAATCTTTGAATTCACTAAAGAGAGTTTTTTCCTTCTCAGAGTAAGTAGCCAAGGAGGCTGTAAATTCATAAGGCCTATGCTTCATTAAATTAAGAAAACCGCTTCTTTTGGTTTCTCCGCGCTGAGGGCCAAGCTGACAACGAATAGTTTGGCCGGGATTCAAGATTAAATCCAGCATACGATAAGAATATACCCAGTTAGCGATCTTTTCTCCACTGCACCTAACGAGCATAATCTTATAACTGGTAACTTGTTGATATGTTGTAACCAAGGAATCACCAATCAAGGTGTCGTGTTTTACTTCGCTTACTTTGGCATAAGGCAAAACGATCTTACAGATGTTTGAATCCCCCCTATAGGGATACTCCCATTTAACATTTGACCGGTTATATTGCTGAACGCCTTGGGCGACCAGAAATTGCGCACTCAGAACGCAAAAAACTATTACATACAAATACAACTTTTTCATTATTATAAATTTTAGTGATTAATTACTTTTAATTATGAAATTTTCAAACAACTGCGCTTAGATTAGCATAAAAATATAATAATGTCAATACTTTATGTAAAGCTTTTTTAGTGTTATAATTATATTTAGCTAATTATAAACAAAATGACTCTATTAATAATTATCTTCGCCTGTCTTTTTTGTCTTCTTTGCCTGAAAAAGCTCAACTGGGCTCTTTTCTTTATGATAGCTACCCTGCCTAGCTACCTCATTCGCTTCAAAATTGGACCTATCCCCAGCACCTTACTAGAGGTAATGATCCTGATCTGTTTTGCGGTCTGGTTCTTTAAAGACAAACCATATAAACAATGGAGAAATAGAAATAACGACAAGCAGCAAAAAATTAATTATCCTTTCCGCTGGGAAATCATATTAATATTAATCATTTCTTTCCTAGCTCTTATCCCCGCCTCTTTCTCTAGTGATGCCTTAGGAATAAGCAAGGCCTATTTTTTGGAAGCCATCTTAGTCTTTATTCTCATTATTAATGTATTTAAGGACGAAAGGAATTATCGCTCAATATTCTGGGCCCTCAGCCTATCAGCTTTCAGTGTTTCCCTTTGGGCGATTATCCAAAAAATAAGCGGACAATTCATCGCTAATCCCTTTTGGGCTAATCCACAAAATTTCCGAGCCGTTTCTTTTTATGGCTATCCTAACGCCATCGGCCTTTATTTGGGCCCGGTCATCATCATGCTTGCAGCCTTCCTAATTTCTTTGATAAAAGATGTTGATTTCAAAAAATCAAAATTCCCTGAAATCAAGATATTTTTTTTAGGGCTCACCATTATAACATCCATAACGTCTATTATTTTGGCTCGTTCCGAAGGAGCTCTAGCAGCAGTATCAATATCAACTTTTGTCCTATTTATAATTTATGGCCGCCGAAGTCGCTATCTAGCCATCTCCCTGGCCCTCATATCGATAATATTGGTATCCTTTTTACCAAATACTAAAAACTACATTTTAGAAAAAGCTACACTAGAAAATCTTTCCGGCCGAATCAGGCAATTACAGTGGCAGGAAACCTATAACATGCTAAATGACGGCCACTTCATATTAGGGGCTGGACTTAATCAATATCCGATAGCTATCAAGCCTTATCACCAAGAAGGTCTTTTCTTCAACCGCGATCATTTAGATAATTTCGATCAAAGGCTCAGGGTCAGCGCCGAACTAAGGAATAAATACTGGCAGCCGGTCGAAATATATCAATATCCCCACAATATCTTTTTGAACTTTTGGAGCGAAACTGGACTTCTTGGTGCCATATTGTTCTCATGGTTCATTATTAAATTCTTGATAACAAGCATCATCCAGGCAAAAAAATGGGGTCAAGCTAGCCAGAAACCTGAAAAATTGATTGCACTCGGACTCTTTGGCGCGATGACAGTAATCACCCTTCATGGTCTCGTCGATGTACCTTATTTCAAAAATGATCTCGCCGTCCTATTCTGGCTATTACCAGCGCTTTTAGGGATATTAATAATAAAAAATAATGAAAATAATCTTGCAAAAACTAATCGCCCAAACTAACGACTATTCCCGCCGACAGGCTGAGCAACTAATCAGGGATGGCCTAGTTGTCCTAAATGGGAAAACCGCTGTTTTGGGTGATAAAGCGGATGAAACTGATAAGATTAAGGTTGGCGGCCAAAACCTTAAGCTGGATGCAGCTAAAAAGGTTTATATCAAGTTAAACAAACCAGCTGGCTACACCTCAACCACTCGCGCATTTAAAGGAGAAAAAAACATACTTTCTTTGGTTCAATTACCAATGCGCCTATTTAGTGTTGGCCGTTTAGACAAAGATAGCTCTGGCCTGATACTACTAACCAATGATGGAGACTTCGCCCTCCAGCTTAGCCACCCGCGCTTTCAAAAGGCTAAAATTTATGAAGTAAAAACCGCTCGCTCTGATAAAAGACCAGAAGAAATAATGTCAGCTCTTAAATCAGGAATCAATATAGGAGATGGGGACGGTAAAGTTAAGGTAAAACACGTTAAATATTTACAAAACCAAACATTTGTAATAACCTTAGGGGAAGGCAAAAAAAGACAAATCCGTCGCATGTTTCAAATGCTTAACATCAAGGTTATCAAGCTACACCGGACAGAAATTGCTAATATTAAACTGGGTAATTTAAAAACTGGCCAATGGGAGTACCTGAAGCCAGAAGAAATAAAAATAACTAATAATAAATAATATGAAACAAGAAAACCTAAAATTATTTAAAAGAGCCGCCTTAAGCGCTCTGGGCGTGCTTGTCTATATCTTCCTGCTATCTTTGTTTATGAATAATGGCAATAAAATTTTCGGCGCTGAAGACAATAACATGTTAGCCCCGATCCTATTTTTAATGCTCTTTGTCTTTTCTGCCTTAGTGACTGGATTCCTTATCTTAGGCAAACCGATCATGATGTACCTGGACAATGAAAAAAAGTCAGCCCTTAAGTTACTATTCTATACCGGGGTCTGCTTGTTCGTGTTATTAATCATCACCGGCCTATTACTTTTCTTGCTGAAATAAATACACTAGGAAAGGTGCGAGAGTGGTTGAATCGGGCGCTCTCGAAAAGCGCTATGCCGGAAACGGCATCGAGGGTTCGAATCCCTCCCTTTCCGCGTTTACGTTTTTGCCAAATTGGCTTATTTTATGGATAAGACTATTTAATAAATAATATGAAAAATTTTGAAGCGCCAAATAATTACACACAATTTGAAGGTAAAAATTTAGAAGTTGATCCTGAAGGGTTTGTTCGCTTTGGTGATATAGCGAGATATTTTTTAAATCAACAATCCCAATACGCAAGTCGTTATATAGATGGTAAAATTGAAGGTTACCCTAATCTTGGAGAGGGTTTAAGATTTAAAGGAGAAAGCTGGAATTATCATTCTGTTCAAATACACAAAGACGATATTGCTGAATTTATTAAAAGATATATAGAACATCAGAAATAGCCTCAATTTTTAAGCATTTCAGTTCTAACAACATCCACGACACTCCACAACATCGCGTTAGCACAAAATTGTTAATCAATAAAGTTATGAAAAAATTATTAATGATTTCTTTTTTATTCTTAGGCCTGCTATTTTTATCAGCTTGTTCTAAAAATAATAATGAAGCTCAAGAATTAAACTCAATAAATAATAATCCTGTAAATTCAATTTCGGAAATCAACAGAGATGTGGACAAAAATAATAACACCGAAGAGTTATTAAGCAGTGTTAGTAGTAATTGGCCGCTATTTAAAAACAATGATTATTTGTTTGAATTTAAATATCCTAATAATTCCTTAAGAACAGAAACTTTGTTAGGACAAAAAGTTATAATTCCTAAATGGAAAAACGGAGCAGCGGTTAAAGAGGAAGTATTATCAGATAAATATTCATTAAAGATTAATTCTCAAAATGATGCTGTTGAAACTTACTATTTTAATATAATGGTTTATCCTAACACAGACAAGAAATTTGAAGATGTTAGAAATAATGTCTTGTGCAAACCAGAAAATATCGATGTTGTCTGTGAGAATATTAAAATTGGTAATATAGTAGACGCTTACAAGGTCACTGTTAACTCTACTCAAGCAGTGCCTGGTTCAGATTATTATTTTATTTATAAGGGTAACTATTATATTGTTCAGCACTCTATTAAACCTACTCATGGTTCTAATGTTAATAATTTCGGCGAAGAAATTTTTAAAACTTTGTCTTTATTGTAATTAAACCCTAACAGCGGCGACAACGCTTCAATTAAATTGCCTCTATAGTTCAACGGATAGAACGTGAGCTTCCGGAGCTTAAGATGGGGGTTCGATTCCCTCTAGAGGCGCAGATTAAACCGGTTGACTAATCCTGATTAATCGTCTTAAATATATTATCGACCTTTTAAAACCCAGTATTAACCTAATAATGAACACGATGGCAAAAATTCCTGCACTCCTGCAAGCCGATCCTTTAATCCAACATTTTCAGGGACTCGGCATCCCCCTTGTTGGACAGGGCAAAGTCCGAAACACTTTTCGCATCAGCCAAGAGCTTCTCTTAGCTGAAGCTACGGACAGAATCAGTATTTTCGATTTCGTCTTAAATGGCCTTATCCCTAAAAAGGGGGAAGTCCTAACCGCTCTAACCCATTTCTGGGGTAATACCTTTGATTGCTTTCCTCACCACTTGATCAAAAGTGAGTTTGATCCCTTATACAACGGCGCCTACGATTTGAAGAAAAAATATCCAAGCATTCCCCTGGAAAGATGCCTACTGGTTAAAGATCTGACCGGAGAGCTGGATGGCTATGAATTAATCTTCCGCATGCATATCGGCGGGTCAGTGTACTCGGTTTATATCAAAACCGGCATCGTGGCCGGCCAAAAGACAACTCCTGGCCTGCCGGAATGGTCAAAGCTGAAAATAGCAGTCTTCACGCCATCAACCAAAGCAGAAACTGGCCATGATATCAATGTGGACGCTAAGACATACTTCGATGCCAACGGCCGCAAAGGCAGAGAGTTTATCAAAATGCTCAGAGACTTCTATGCTGCCGCTTATCAGTATGCTAAAAGACAGGGCATTCTCATCCTGGACACAAAATTTGAAGGCTCTTCATCTTTAAACATTATCGGAGATGAATTTTTAACGCCAGACTCTTCCCGCTTCTGCGATGTTAACGACTGGAAAAAAGCCATGAAAACCGGGAGCAAGCCAAAATTCATGGACAAACAATTTGTCCGCAACTGGGGAATGAAAATCGAAACCCCCTTTGGTTTTACCGGAATCAACAACCTGGATCCAGAGAACAAAGAACATGTGGATTTTGTCCACTCCCTGGATATACCAGCCGAAATCATCGACCAGACCAGCGAAAAATACCTGGAGATATTTTACCGCTTAACCGGGATGAAACTTGCTGACTATCAAAAAGAAATGATGGGGGCATAAGAACTCCTGACAATACAAACAAAGCTGTCTTTAAATAGGTGGCTTTTTTAATATACAAATAAATTGACAAAAAGCCTTAATTTGATAAGCTAATAAGTCAATTAGCACCTTAAACAACCAAATAATCACCAAACTTTAAACCATGAAAAATCTGATCCTGCCGGGCAATCCCCGCTACCAACCTAAACAGATGCAAGACATCTTTGGCTATGACAACCTATACCGCATGCCAATCGCTGTTGAGCTGGCGACAATGAAAGTTCTCCATGACCTTGGAATTATTCCGGACGAAGAATATGCCGCCCTGAATCAACAAATCGAGGAAGAAATTAAGAGCGTCACTACCAGCGAAGTAGATGAAATCGAAAGCAACGTCACCCATCACGATGTGAGGGCCCTGGTGATGATCATCCAGAGCCTTATCAATGAAAAATTGAAACGCTGGGTACACGTACCGCTGACCAGCTACGATCCCTTGGATACCGGCCGGTCTTTACAGTTTTTAATGGCCTATCGCCAGGTAATAAAACCAAGCATATATGAAACGGCTGGCTATTTGATGGAAATGACCGAAAGATATGCTAACACCTTACAAATTGGCCGCACTCACGGTCAACATGCTCTGCCGGTAACCGTTGGCTTCTGGTTAGCCAATATTTTGGACCGCCTGCTCAACAACTGGATAGAAATGGACAGATATGCTCACGCGCTGGTCGGAAAAATTTCTGGAGCAGTTGGAGCCTATAACGCCCAAATAGCCCTCGGACTCACCGGGACTAAGTTAGGGAAAAAGAGTCTTGAAAGCTTAGTCCTGAAAGAGTTGGGTTTAAAACCGGCCAGGATCAGCACGCAAATACTGCCGCCCGAGCCTTTGGCCTACTTTCTATTCAGCTGTACCATGACTTCGGCCACTTTAGGCCAATTCGGTCGCGACTGTCGTCATTTGATGCGGAGCGAAATCGCTGAAGTGGCTGAATCATTTGAAGCCCACCAAGTCGGCTCATCGACTATGGCCCATAAGCGCAACCCGATTACCTTTGAAAACTTGGAAGGCACCTGGCTCAAAACCAAATGTGAATTTAACAAAGTGTTCGAGATTTTAATCAGCGAACACCAACGCGATTTGGTTGGCAGTTCGATCTTAAGGGACCTCCCTATCATCGTCATCAATCTCCAGCAGCAATTAAATACGCTGAATAAAAAAAATAAAGCCGGGGTACCTTTCTTGAAAAGGATAAGCATCGATGAAACTAACTGCCGCCGCAACTTCCAACAAAACGCTGGCTACATCCTGGCCGAGCCGATATACTTGGCCCTGCAAATGCATGGCTATGAAAAAGATGCCCATAAACTGGTTAATGAAGTTTTAATGAAAATCGCCAAAGAGAAAAAGATCAATCTCTTTGAAGCTTTACAGCTTCAAGCCCGGGAAGATGCCGAAATCGCTGGTATACTTTCTGCCTTTTCTCCTGATATGCAGGCCGCTTTTCAGACGCCAGAAAAATACACCGGTCTGGCTACAGAAAAAGCTATAGATGTTGTAGGCAGGACCCAGGATGTCATGAAACTTATGGAAATATCTTAAAAAATAAGTATTTCCTGATAAAAAATAACCGCCCCAAAAAGGCGGTTTTTAGTTTTACTCTGACCTATTTTATAATCTTTGACTTATTCCAAATGAAATCAAACCAACTTTTAAGCATGACTACTAAGGGACCGCTTTCAATAAGAGAACCAAATAAACCGTCTTCCAAAGAATAAAAGGCGACCTTATCATCCCAGAGTATAATATTAGATTTCAAACGGATTAAGCCCTCGGGACGCAAGCGTAATTCCCGGAAATATTTAGAGTCTTCGCCTCTTTCATGGCCGCCTCTTTTAAGTCCAGGCCTTAAAGATCTTATAAATATACCCTTGGCGACTCTTCGCTGCTGGTAATCCATAAGGAATTCCTGTCCCAATTTTTCAAGCATATCTAATTCTGAACCAGCAAAACGTAATTCCTTATCCACGCTCTGAAGAGAAAGCCTAATCAGCTTTTTCAAACTCTCTTGACCCTGAAAATAAGAAAGCTGAGAATGGCTGGAAGATGGAAAGGAGCTTAAGCTTTCAAAAGCTGGCAATAACTCATGTAACTCATTTTTAAGAACAGAAATCTCTTTAGCTCTATCATTAAGAATCTCCAAAATTTCTTCAGCCTTATTAGCCTTAATCTTGCGACCATATTCTGTCCCCTGACTAAAACAGAGCCCACGTTTTTCCAGGCTTTTAACTACATCGTAAGCATTAGTTCGCACCAAACCGCAAGTTTGCGCGATACGGCTAACTGTTTGCGGGCCAGAACTGAGTAAAAATAAATAAACTCTTTCCTCTTTATCATTAAAACCGGACTTTTTTAAAAATTCTTTAATTTTACTAGGGATTTCGAGTTTCATATTAGCTTTGTTGTCGAATGTTATACGACATATATACATGTTAACGCTTTTGCTTTTAAATAGCAATATCATTCTTTAAAAACCTAAATCATGGGAACAAAAACCGAAAAACTAAATTATTTAGTAGAAACTAAATTCAAGAGTCGGGGTGAAGAACACTATTTCTTTTGTAGCAAATGCGGCTCTAAACTGCACGCCGGCATTTATCGCACTCTATTCTGCCCCCAGTGCCGTAGCTCGGAAAACCCCGAACAACTGATCGAATGGGAAATGTCTTGCTGTCATTGTCGGCAAGCTGCCGTTATCATGCTTACCTCAGATGGACGCCGCGTTTGTCGCTGCGACAACCCTAGCTGTGGCGATTTATTCTCCATGCAGGATTTAACAGGAATTGGATTAGAAGCGCCTATCGGCGGCTAAATCTAAAATCCCAAATCTAAAAAACCGCCCCAACTAATGAGGCGGTTTTTAAAATGCGGAACGGACGGGACTCGAACCCGCGACCTCTGCCGTGACAGGGCAGCGTTCTAACCAACTGAACTACCGTTCCTTTAAAAAAATGACTATTTGCTAAGTCAACAAAAAAAGCATAGCAAATAGATTCAGACTTGTCAAAAACGTATTTTTACCCTATAATGAATACATAAAATGATGAATTTTTATATATTTTGAGTTTTTCCAAAACTATGTCAAATGAAATTAAGGTAGATGAAAAGACAATCAAGGAAATCGAAAAAAACCTGCTTCAGGAGAAAAAGCAGATTTTAGATGATTTACAAGATTTATCTAAAAAAGATAACCATGACGCTGATAATATGGCAGCTAAATTCCCAGAATATGGGGATAAGCCGGATGAAAATGCCCAAGAAATAACAGACTATTCGACCGCGGTTGTTACTGAAAAAGTATTAGAAAAGAGTCTAGAGGACATCAATAAGACCCTAGAGCGCATCAATAAGGGAACTTATGGGATCTGTCGTTATTGCCAGAAGCCAATCAACCCTAAAAGGCTTATGGCTAGACCAACAGCCAACTCTTGTATTGATTGTAAAACAAAGCTTCAAGAAGAAAATGAATAAGCTTTCTAAAAAAACTATTAAAAATATAGCCATAATAATCATGATGGCTATATTTTTTATACTTGACAGATGTCTTAAGTATTTAGCTCTTCAAACAATATCAGGCCAACCGATGGGGCTCATTGGTTCATTCCTCCAATTTTCTTTCTCAAAGAACTATTTTATTGCCTTCTCTTTACCCCTGGCTGGCCTGGCTTTAAACATCTTGATAGCGCTTATTATTATAAGCTTACTTTCTTATATATTTTATCTAATAATAAATAAAAAGGCGCCAAAAAGCCTTATTCTTCCCTTGACACTTATTTTATTTGGTGCTATAAGTAATTTTACTGATCGTTTCATCTTTGGCTATGTTATCGACTACTTCGATTGCCGATATTTTACCGTCTTTAACATCGCCGATATAATGATCAGTCTAGGCGTCGCTTATATTCTATTAGAATCATGGAAAAATAAAAAATATGTTTAGCTATGACTCGCTAGAAAAATCTATCAATAAAATAGATAATAGCGGCACCTTACTGGAGTTCGAATGTTTTTCCGGCATCAATCAGAATAAATATGGTACCGCCTTTATCCCTTTAGCCCACCCCGAAGAATTCACCGCTGATAAAAAAGAAAAAGACGAGATGGCTGAATATTTCCGCAGGAAAAACCTAGTTGATAAATACCATAACGAAATATATAAATTCGACACCTACTTGCCCTATGACAAGGCGATTGAACTAGTTAAGGACTGTCAACCATTTAATCCGGAAAGTCCGAGCCCAGATTTTGCCAAGAAACTACATGCCGCCATTGAGTCATACATAAAAATAGGAGATGGATTATCTTTAAAATTCTTTACAGCCGTTAATTCCCATCTTGACTATTTCCACGGGGTCGACGCTTTCTTTGAAATTAGCGATCAATCTGATAATATAGCCGCCAGGACCACGATTGACATTAAAAAATATAACCCAGAGAAGGCCATTAAAGCCGATCTACTAATGGTGGTCACGGAAACAGAAAAAGAAGCGTACGAGAAGGATGACCAAGCATACCAAGACAGAATAAACCAGGAAGCGAGAAAAATTGCTGTCAAACTCCTGGATAATTTTACCAAAAGAGCTAAAAAAAATTAATCAATAAAACATTTTTCTTTAAAAAAACTAAGCAGTGAAAAACCTAATCGGAGAGATTACCAAGAAACGTCTCGGCTTCTATCGTGTCGATGAGACAGCCCTAAAGAAACCCTTTGAATGGCCGCGAGCGGTATCCAGAAATTTCTGCACCAGCTGCGGCACCTTAACGGAAATTGGCCCTGATTATGCCAAACTTCTGCTCAAATATGCGCCTGAGCCCCGTCCTAACATTGAAGAGTTAAAAGACTTCTATTTAGAGAGTAACGGTTGCGGCGCTTGTAAAAAAAGAAGTACACAAACCAACATTAAGCCTATCTTATGAAAGGCAAGGAGCTAAAAACTCCTTTTTTTATTTAAAATTAAGTAAAATATACAATGAATATTTAACTTACTTGACATATATTTTATTTAATGATATATCTTCTTTATGCTATTTAAGGAACCAAAAATAGAGCCAGCTTTCGAACGCTACCGCGATCTTTTTGAACGTATAGTCGAAGAAGAGGTCCAGGAACTGGAAAAATGTGGTCATAGTATCGGCGAGGGGCGCACTGCGAAAGTCAAGGTTTCTGATGTAAAAGATTTCATCTGCCTTAAAATTATTGACTATCGTCAAGTTAGGAAGAATAGCGTCAACCTTACCAATAAAGCCAACGAAGAAATGGAATTTCTGGATAAATTATCCGATATTGATTTCCTAAAATCCATCGGGATTAATCAAAGGATAGTGCCAAGGCCGATGTATTCACAGAATAGCTCCAATTTTGGCTTTATCTTCATGCAAAAAATCAGCGGCTTTACTATCAAAGACTGGAGAGAGGGAGGGTGTAAAACCGAGGCTCTGCCAGCTGGGTTCAATTGGAAACAATATTTTGATCAGTTAGAAGATATTATAAATAAACTTAACAATGCAAATATACACCACCGTGATTTTCATGACGGAAATATATTTGTTGATGATAAGGGCCACCCGATTATAATTGACTTCGGTAACGCCAGAGAGACATTCTTAAGCGACGAAGACCCTTACCGGGAAGATGACTTCCGAGGTGGCACCACCGTCTACAGCTCTGATAAAAAAATGCTTTCGGACATTAAAAAAAACATTCTAAAATAAAATAGCTATGCTCAGTAGAGAAATGAAAAAAAGCATTACAACTAATGCTGAAAAACTCAACGAAGAAAATCAAACAATCCGGCTGGAGGAACCATTTAACGGCGTCCTGATCAGCCTGAACGAACCAGAAGATGAAAAGCTGAAATCACGATCGGAAAAAATCCCTTTCGCTGAAATCGGTCTGAGCCGGGAAGGCCATTTCTATCTCATCATCGAAAGAATGTTTGGAAAGAGAAACTAAGGCTAAACGCCTTAACCAAAAAAGGACTGAAAACAGTCCTTTTGTTTTTAAAAATTAGTAGAGTATTTCCCTTAAATCACCCTGTAAATGGCTAATCCTGATCTTCTGGGCGTTTTTTAAAAGCCCCTTAACTCTATCAGCCCATTCTATTAAAACCACCGTAGAATGGTTACAATAATCAGCAAAACCGATTGATTCTAGGTCCTGGGCAGAATGAAGGCGGTAAGCGTCAATGTGACAAAACTGTTTGATAGATTTATGTCCTTTCACCGGATAAACTTTCATGATATTGAAAGTGGGGCTATTAATCCTTGATTTTATACCCAAGCCACGAGCTATACCTTTAGCCAAAACCGTCTTGCCCGCCCCTAAATCACCATATACGGCCAAAACTTCTCCACCACAAAAGTCGGCCGCTAACCTTTGGCCGAAGGCGAATGTTTCCTTATCTGATTGGCTTAATAGCTTAATCATAATTCAAGCTTAAATGATTTTCTAGAAAAATAAAAGCATGATTCGCATAAAACAAAATAAGCCTGCAAGGCTTATTTTATTAAGTGGGCGCACAAGGATTCGAACCCTGGACCCCTTCGGTGTAAACGAAGTGCTCTAACCAGCTGAGCTATGCGCCCCTTCAACCCCGGTGGGCGAAAGAGGACTCGAACCTCCACGGCCTTGCGGCCACAAGCCCCTCAAGCTTGCGTGTCTACCAGTTTCACCATCCGCCCGGCGTCTAAATTAAGATTTAACAACCTTTTCTTTAAGTCTCTTCTTATAGCCGGAACGCAAATAATATAATTTAGCTCGTCTCACCTTAGCCTCTTTCTTCACTTCAATCTTGGTAATAGTCGGCAAATTCAAAGGGAAGATCTTCTCTACGCCAACACCGCCATCGGAAATCTTGCGCACGGTAATCGTAGCACCAATCTCTTTTTTGTGCTTACGGGCAATGATTAGACCCTCAAAATACTGGACCCTCTCCTTTTCTTCGCCTTTAGAATTCAATTCTTTAATCTTTTGATAAACTCTAACGGTTAAACCAGGTTTTAGTTCTGGAAAACCAGCCTTGGCTTCCGGTTTATCAATCGCTTTGTTTTCAGCCATAGTATTAATGGAAACAAATAACGCGTAGTCTAAGACAACGCGACTGTTTAAAATAATAATTCACTAACTTTCCTTTATATTATAAGTAAATTCATTTCTTGTCAATATGACTCCGGACAAAGCCTAAAACAGCTTTAAAAACCTGTTTCAGGCTCAAATCGCTAGTATCTAGATAAAAATCATAGTGTTTTTTCAGGTAAGGATTGATATTGAAATACTTCTTATACCTCTTCTTATCGCTTCTTTTTCTTTCTTTCAAGCTCCGCAGAACATCTTCGACGCTATTTAAGCCATCCGCCTCGTTGCGTGATTTTTGCCCGCTTTTTTGCTTTACATCTTGCAAAATGCGCTTAGCCGCCTCATGATCATCTACATCTAAATAAATTTTAAGAGAGTGAGGGATAAAATACCAAGAAGTCCGACCCTCGATTATAAAATTGTCCTTGGTACGCCCCAACTCTTCCTGATACTTATCTACGGCCAGATCAGTCTGGGGATCGCTTTCGCCTAGCTTGTTATACTCAGCTAAGGTCAGCCCCATCTTTCTGGCTGCTTGCCGCCTCAGACCACCCATATAATAACGCGGCCAGGACAATTCATCGGCTAACATTTGCGCGATCGTACTCTTACCCGAACCATGGTTGCCACTGATGGAAATTATCATATTTTTAGTTTACTTTTCTAAATGAAGTATACTATAATGATACCATAATCATACAAATATGTATTTAGAAAAACTAGAAATCCAGGGTTTTAAGTCCTTCGCGCATAAAAACAAATTAGTTTTTCCGGGAATAATCAGTGGCACCAAAAGAGGCATAACCGCCATCGTCGGACCTAACGGCTCGGGCAAATCAAACGTTGCCGATGCGGTTCGCTGGGTCTTAGGAGAACAAAGCCTCAAGACTTTACGTGGTAAAAAAAGCGAAGACGTGATCTTTTCCGGGTCACATCAGAAACACCAGCTCAGTTTTGCCGAGGTATCATTATATTTGAACAATTCCGATAAATCATTCAGCTTCAAGGTTGATAACGATAATCAAAACGGCCAAGAATCCAATGATAGCTATATAAACTACTCAGAAATAATCATCACACGTCGCCTCTACCGTAACGGTGACAGCGAATACTTGATTAACAACAGTCGCGTCCGACTATTAGACATCCAGATGCTTTTAGCTAAGGCTAATTTTGGACAAAAGACATACAGCGTTATCGGCCAAGGGATGGTCGAAAACTTTCTCAATACCAGCGCGGCTGAGCGGAAAGATTTTTTTGATGAAGCGACTGGCGTCAAGCAATTTCAGATAAAACGCGACTATTCCTTGAATAAATTAGAAAATAGTTATGAAAACCTGCAGCAGACAGACATGTTGCTCAATGAAATCCAGCCTCGCCTGAAAAGCCTGACCAGACAGGTAGAAAAGTTAAAAAAGAGAGATGAGCTAGAAAAGGAATTGAGGGAAAAACAGCTCGATTACTATAGTTTTTTCTGGAAAGAAATAAATACCAAGTTGGAAAAAATAAATTCCGACTCTCTAGAATTAGAAAAAACTGAACGGGGGCAGAAGGAAAAGATCGAAAAACTCCTGGCGGATTTAAACAAAATTAAAAATACTAGCCAACATCAGGAAACCGAAGGCTTACGCTTGGATTTAGAAAAACTACAGGGTAATAAAAACCAATACATCAAACAGCTGGCTCGTCTGCAGGCGGAAATCGAACTTAATCTAGAAGCTCAGGGTCAGTTCGACCTTTCTTGGCTGAACAAAAAACAAGCCGAGCTGATTTTAGAGATAGAACGGGCTGATAAAGAATTAAAACTAATCCAAAATGCTGGCCCTCAAGAGAATAAAGAATTGGAAGCTGAATACCAAAAGATTCAAAAAGACTTAAGCCACCTAAACCAAACGCTAGCTGAGAGACAGCGTAATAGCCGAGACCAAGCAAAAAACAGCCAGCCAAGCCCGGGAAACGAACTGATCAAAGAACTACTAGTCGAACTAGAAGAAATCAGAAAAGAAAATGATTTAGAAAAAATAAGAGAATTAATAGAGAAACTGAGACAATCATACATTTCACGGCTGGAAAAGCTAGAAAATTCCGAGGCATCTGATGTCCTTAAGGAAATCCAGACTATCCAGGCGGAAATCATCTCGATCAGTGAAAGAAAACAAGAACTAAGTGAACAGATCAGCCGCTACCGCTGGGAAAACGACAGACAGGCAGAAAGAATGACCGCGGCCAAAAAAATCAAACAACAGCTAGAACAGGACTTATTGGATATAGAGAGTAAAATAAAAAAGAGCCAACAAAAAGTGTCTGTACCTCAGATCCAAAAAGAACAGAAAGAGCTGGAAGAAAAAATCAAAGGCATCAACCAAGAAATAGAAAATCTAGAAGATCAGCTAAGAAAAATCGCGGCTGGACAAGAAAATGAAAAAAAACAGTTATTCGAGCTCCAAAAAAACTTGCAGAATCTACAATCGGACCACAGCCGAATCCAATTAGAGCTAAACGATCTTAAAATTAACGCCACCCGGCAAGAAACCCGGCTAGAAGACCTGGAAAATAACATCCGTAATGAGAGCCTCGACCTTCTAGCCATAAAGAAACATGAAAGAAACTCCATTGAATTTGAAGCTGACAAAGCCCAAAAAAGAATCAATGACTTAAAAAATCAATTAGAGCAAATCGGCGGTATCGATCCAGAATCGGAAAAAGAATACGAAGAGACAAGGAACCGCTTTGAATTCTTAAATACCCAAACCCAGGATTTGAAACAAGCCATAGATTCTTTAGAAAAAATAATTGGCGAACTCGATGTTAATATTAAAAACCGTTTTGATAAAGAGTTTAAAATTATCGAAGAGAAATTCAACGAATACTTTAAGATCTTGTTTAATGGCGGCAATGCCAAAATCACCAAGCTCAGCCTAAGCGAACAAGAAAAAGAAGAAAACGGAGGCAGCGAAGGCGGGGTAGAGAAAACTAATGAAGAGCTAAAACGGGTAAAACTCCTTAAGAAATATAACGCCACCGGCTTAGCCGGAATTGAAATACAGGCGACTCCACCCGGAAAAAAGATCCAATCGGTTTCAATGCTTTCCGGAGGAGAAAGAGCCCTAACTGCTATCGCCTTAATTTGTGCCATCATTAGCGCTAATCCGTCGCCTTTTGTCGTCCTGGACGAAGTTGATGCCGCTTTAGACGAATCAAACTCGGAACGCCTGGCAAAAATCTTAGACGACCTCTCCAATCGCACCCAATTCATCGTTATCACCCATAACCGAGCTTCCATGAAAAAGGCCAATATCCTATACGGCCTGACCATGAATGAAGGCGTCAGTCAGCTACTGAGCTTAAAGCTAGATACGGAAAAATAAAAAATAAAAACAACTTAAAATCTGCTAAATAGCAGATTTTATTGTGGGCTAAACCTGAAAAACAAAATTTACTTTTTTACCTTAAATTTGATATAATATAAATGATTATCTTAAAATATATGACCAAAAAAATTTTTGCCCTTTTTCTTCTTGGAACCTTCATCATCACCTCTGGCTTCGGCTGTAAGACGACTGACTCTAAAACTAAAAAGGCCATGGAGCCAATTACGATCAACTACTGGCGAGTATTCGATGGTCCTGATGATTTCCAAGATATTATAAAAGAATACCAAAAATTACATCCATTCGTAACTATCAACTACCGCAAGCTGCGCTACGCTGAATATGAAAATGAACTGATAAATGCTTTGGCTGAAGACCGTGGCCCGGATATTTTTTCTATTCACAACACCTGGATTAAAAAATATCAAAACAAGATTGCTCCTCTCCCCGCTGAAATAACGATGGCTTATCCAGTAGTTACAGGCTCAATCAAAAAAGAGGTTATCAACCAACTCCAAACCAATAAAAGCCTGACAGCTAAGGATGTCCGGGACAGATTCGTCGACGTAGTTGGCAATGATGTGATTTTAGAAAACAACCAAATCTACGGCCTACCTCTATCAGTCGACACCTTAGCCATGTATTACAACCGGGACTTATTCAACGGCGCCGGCATTATCGAAGCGCCCAAGTATTGGAATAAGACTTTCCAGCAAAATGTCAAAAGCCTCAGCAAACAAGATCCTAAAAAAGAGATCATCCAATCAGGCGTAGCGCTAGGCGGTTCCACTAACATCAACCGGGCTAGTGATATCCTCTCGGTCTTGATGATGCAGAATGGTGCCGTGATGCTCGATAACAACACCGTCCAATTTAACCTGATTCCTAACAAGCCGGGATTTAAAGAAAACAACTTCAATCCAGGAGGGGACGCTCTAAAATTCTATACCGACTTCGCTAACCCAGGCAAAGAGGTATATTCTTGGAACGAAAAACTGCCCAATTCTCTAGAGATGTTCACTAGCGGCAATTTAGCTATATATTTCGGTTATTCCTACGATCTGCCAACGATTAAGGCTGACGCGCCAAAACTTAATTTCTCGGTCTCCAAGCTGCCCCAGATAGAAGGCAATCCGGATGTAAATTTTGCTAATTACTGGGTAGAAACCGTATCGAAAAAGAGTAAATACATCAACGAAGCTTGGGATTTTATCCAATTTATGACCCAAGAAAAACAGGTAAAGTCATATCTGGATAAAACTAAAAGGCCAACCGCCATCAGAGCCTTGGTCCCAGAGCAAAGAGAAAACCCCGAACTGGGCGTATTTGCCGACCAAGTCTTAACAGCTAAAAGCTGGTATCGCGGCTTAAATCCGAATATAGCAGAGAATGCTATCCTAGAGATGATTGACGCGGCTGTTAGAGATAAGGACAGCGGCCGCCTAATGGAAGCCCTAAATGATGGCGCCGCCAAAGTCCAACAATCTATTAATTAGAATATGAAAAACAAAAAAATAATCGGATTCATCATCGTTGCCTGTTTCTTCCTGGGTGGTATTAGTCGGACAGGTTCCGCCGCTCCACTAATCCCAACAAATGAAAGTGGCAACTACACTCTTAATGATTTTGTCATCCTAGGCGTCAATATCTCTAACCTCATCTTAGGATTAGTCGGCTCCCTGTCTTTACTGATGTTCATCTACGGTGGTATCACCTTTCTAATTTCTGCTGGCAATGCGGAGCAGGTGTCTAAAGCGCAAAAAATTATAATTGCGGCCGTAGTCGGGCTTATTATCGTATTCACCAGCTACCTGATCATCCAATTCATTATGACTAACCTAGGATATAAATTTAATGGAGGCGTCTGGAATGCTGTTTCAAATAAATGACCCCAACATTTACCCCCAAAAAAATAATCAACGAGGAAAATATCGGAAATAAGCTGCAACAAGCTAGAGCTTTTAAAGGCTTGAGCTTATCCCAAGTCAGCGAAGCGATAAAAATTAAAACCTCATACATCGAGGCCTTAGAGGAAAACAATTATCAAACGCTTCCCTCCGGCTTATACCGATCAAGTTATTTAAAGAAATATGCTAAATTCCTAGGATTAGATGAGAAATACTTATTCGCACAACAAGGCCCGCAATTTTTAGAAATAAACAAACAAGACAACCCCTTTTCCAGGCCAATTATCCAAAAAAGAAAATTACTAGTTTTTCCTAAAATAATTCGCAATCTCCTAATCACCATAGTCATCCTAATCTGTCTTTTCTACCTGGGCCTTTATATTAAAAAGATCTTCTTCGCTCCCTATCTCATAATATCCCAACCGAACAAGAATCTAGTCCAGGATTCCAACCGATTAGAGGTAATCGGCCAGACGGAGGTAGAAGCCGAGGTCAGAATCAATAATGAATTAGTCTTAAACAATAAAAATGGACAATTCTCTCAAACGCTCATCCTTAAGAAAGGCTTGAACAATATCGTTATCGAAGCCAAAAAAAAATATAGCCGCACCCAAGTCGTCACTAGACAAATTTTAATCCCTTAAAAATATGCTTCAACTAAGCAAAACAAATCCTTTGATAGACATCCGTTACATTATCGACCGCATCGGTTTTGAAGAAAACGACAAGGTGGCCGAGCTTGGCTGCGGCAGTTTTGGTTATTTCGTTTATCCTATCGCCCGCCTAGTTGGTAAAAATGGCCGGGTATATGCCGTCGATATCCTAAAAACCGCCCTAGAAGAAATCAAGAGAAAAGCCATCCAGGAAAACCTTAGACAAATAGAGACTATCTGGAGCAATCTAGAAATCTTCAAGGCTACTAAAATTCCCAGCAACTCACTGGATGTGGTTTTATTGATAAACGTGTTGAGTCAATCCGATAAGAAAGCGGAGATTATCAGGGAGGGCACGAGGCTCTTGAAAAGAAACGGGAAATTAGTTATTATCGAATGGAAAAGCGGTGGCACGTCTTTCGGGCCTATCCTGGAAAAGAGGCTAAAGATAGATTCTATGAAAAATGCAGCCGGACAGTTAGGCTTAAATCTAGATAAAGAATTCACCGCCGGGCCGCACCACTACGGCTTAATACTTAAAAAAATATGAAAAACCTTCTAAGCTTCAATTACTGGTTCAATCTAAGACCGGAGGCACTTAACCCTATGGCTAATAAGGCCTTCATCGCCCTTATCTTGTTACTAGTGATTGGCGGCGGCATCTTCCTATGGCTTAAGAACAGAAAAGGCTTTTATCGCTTCCTGTTCAAAAAACTATACAATTTCAGCATCAGCAATGCGATTATCGGTTTATTATTTCTATTTTTTAACTACGAAAACGCTATCTTTTTCTCGGCCCGCTTCTGGCTCCTAGCCTGGTTGATCATGATGATAATCTGGCTGATATTCATTGCTAAAGAACTAAGAAAGATACCTCTTCAGAAGCGCCAAGCCCAAGAAAATAAAGACTATAAAAAATATATTCCCTAAAATAAAAACCCTCGAATCCGAGGGTTTTTTGGTGCTTATCTTTAGAGGCTAACTTTTGAGACCGCTTGACGCTTTTAACAAGCGTTTTTTTAATTTTAATAAATTGGTCAGAAACTTGAAACTATCACGAAAAAATTTAACCTTACTGGGACGAGCTTGGTATCTTTCTTCCCGCCAATCAACCGGGATCTCTTGCAGGCGCCAACCCTGTCTAGCAGAAAAAACTAAGAGCTCGGTATCAAAAAACCAATGATCATCTAAAATCTCTTGAGCGACTGACCTAAAAACCTCATTTTTAAAAGCCTTGAAGCCGCACTGGGAATCAGAAAAACGGTGGCCCAGGAGGAGACGAGATAAAGCGTTGAAAATATAGGAACTCAAGGTCCGGTACCAAGAGCGATCAGTCTTTGACCCGGATAACAAGCGAGAAGCAAAGACTAAATCGGCTTCATTGCTTAATATCGGTTGTAAAAGAGCGGGCAGAGCTTTAAGATCAACCGCCAAATCAATATCCATATAAACCAAGACTTCGGCCTGGCTCAGCAAGAAATAATGTTTCAAGGACCGCCCCTTGCCGCCTAGTTTAAACTCTAGGGATTGAATTTTTTCCGGGAATCTCAAACATAAATCGCGGGTTATCTGAGCCGATTGATCGTTAGAGCCGTTAACTATGACCAAAAGGCGCCAATCTTTGTCTTGAAAAAATATTTCCCGCCCAAGATAATCAAGCACCTTTAAAATATTACTTTCCAAAATTTTTTCTTCATTGTAGACAGGGAGGCAGATCTCTATTTTCATATTACTTCACTTTATAAAAATATAACTTATCCTCGACGTCAAAGACTAGATCATATTCACGCCTGATATATGATTCTACCACATTATCACGCTTATGTCGGAAACGCTGCAAAGGATCAGCATAAGCTAAAATGGCACAATCTGGCCTATTTTCAGCCAGGTCGCCAAGAGCTGAGGCGAACTGTTCTTCAGTCTGATGCCCGCTAATTAAGATATCAAAACTAGTAGCATTAACCTTGCCGGATTCAAAATATAGATTAGGGAAAAATGGACCGACAAAAAGATAGGGCGAATGACAATTCTCTTGTATATAGGCAATAAATTTCTGGCTGCGGAAAGAAAATGGCCCCCACCACTTATCCTTAAGGTAAATAATCGAGGGAACAAGTAGCTGTAAAATAAAGATTAGAGCTACTACAGCCAGAACTATTTTCTCTATAATTCCCGACCTTACGGTTCTTAGATAGATAAAAGAAGCCAGACTAAATAAAGGGAAAAGCGATAAAAATAGATGATACTTATCGGGCAGGGGCCAACAAGCGACTAATAAAAATGCTTGCAAATAAAGCAATAAGCGTAAATCTTGACGTTTTTCTCGGCGTAAAAACAGCACAACTAGCAGCCAAATAACGGAAAAAAGTCCTAATCTGGCGTAAGAAATACGATTAGCTTCAATGTAGTGCAATAGAGGGAAATCTATTAAATTGGAATACAACACCTTTAGAGGCCATAACAACAGGATAAGCAAAGGAGCGATAGTGCTGATTGTATAATAAAATAATACCTTGGCTTGCGCGACGAACTCTTTTCTGAATAATAAGCTGAAAAAAATAAAAGAGGCCGCGGCCCCAAAAAATGCCAAACCCTTTTGTTGTAAGAACAATATTCCCAGGCCGCTCATTAGTCCCGCCCAACAGACTGATATAATCTTGTTATCTTTTAAATAAGACAGCAAAAAATAGGTAGCCCAAATCAAGCAAACAGTATTAAAAACATTATGGTTAATCAGCCAAAACCAAGCAGAGACAAAAACCAAAAAAATAGGGATTATATAATTAATCCAGGATCGACAAACTTTTTGGCTAATAGAAAAAATACCGACTATCCCGACAAACCAAATCAAATCGGCCAAAATTTGAGCCGGCCAGAAGCCCACCCCAAATATCTTCCAACAAAAGTAGACTAAATAGAAGCCAGCCGGAGGAATAAAGGCAAAAAAATCAAGATAAAGCTGCCGGTGATTAAACAGGTTCCAGGCGCCACCCAGTAAAACGCCCTCATCACTGTTTAAATAATGGGTTGAATGCAGGAAAAAAATGCCAAAAAATATCGTTAACCAATAAATTAGTCGTAACAATTTTGATGGCTTTAAAATTTTATTCCTTATTGCTATTTTTTTCATTTCGATGATAAAGGAGGCTAACAGAATCAGAGTATACCAGAGTCCAATCAGACGAAGAGGCTAAAAAATCCAATAATTCATTATCTTTATTGATTTCATCTTCGTTAATCATCATGAAGCTCTTTTCAAAAGCATTCAAATGTAGCCGTCCTACCGGATTCCTAGATAAAACCAAATCTATATTATATTCCTCAAGCTTATCAACCAGCTTATCCTGATCAAAAAAATCAAAATATTCTTCTAAGATAGAACGTCCTTTAAAATCAGCCTGGGGCATGCGTCCATCTATAAATAATTGCTTTTCTGGATATCGCCACAGCAAATAACCGCCCCAGCCAAAATCGTTAAACAAACGCTGGTTCTTAAAAAGAGGTTCGGATTTTATAAAAGCTAGAGCCTGACAAGGATAGAGGAATTGTCGGCGGCCGGGCCGATATTTATCCTCGCAAAAATTTTGGAAGGGATCCTGAGTGAACTTTATTCCTAAAGCCAAATTAGCAGTTACCACCAAGAAAGTCGAAATAATAAAAAACTTGATAAAGATATCTAGGCCCCTATTCTTAAGAGTTAGTCTCTCTTCTTTTGTTTTCCAAACCGGCAAAATATCACTAATAAATAATTTAAACAGGAGAGGAAAGGAAACGATAAAAAACAGAGGAAAGTGACGCCTTGATTTAATGGCTAAAACTAAAAAGAACAAAAACATCAGGCCGGCGAACAAATCCAATTTTATCTCTTTCTTTTTAAGAATTTTCCTAGTCCAAAAATAGATAGCCAAGAGGCTAACGGAAATATAGGTGAACTGCCAATATTGGTAAGGGAAGGCCCATTGGGGCAACCATTCAGATATATGGTTAAAATAGAAAGTGTTACCATAGCTAGAGAGGAAGTCGTAGAGGCTAAGGCCATAAGGACCTAGAAGGGTACTAACCCAAGCCAACAGCAAAAAGGCGACGAACATTAAAATTTCTAGCCAGGAGAACACCGTCGTGCGATCTAAGAAAGACAAGGCTTTTTGATTAATAACTAAACGCTCAAAAACCTTAAGCCCGATAAACATAAAAAGGATTCCTAAACCGAGTAAAAAGCCGCCGTGCAGATTCGCCCATAAATAAAAAAGTGGCAGCAGCCACCACAAGACCAGCCATTTTCTATATTTACTATAATTTAAGATTATAACCAAAAGAAGGACAAAAAAGAGCCAAGTGATCTCTTGTATTCTGACGCCTAGATGGGGTGCAACCGCTACAAGGGACAAGCTTTCAAATAAAATCAAAGGCCATAAATATTTTTTTAAGCTAATATTAAAATAATTATTTAAAAAATTATTTAAGATAAACAAGACAATCAAGGGTATGAAACAAAAAAATAAATTCAGCGTTAAATAACCAAGATTGTTATAAACATAGTAAATTGTCAAATTAGACAACCATTCATGATCCACCCAAGAGAAGCCTTCAAGGGTATAATTAGAGTAATTGATGGTTGGAACCTTGCCAGTACTGGCAATTTCTTGCCCTAAGCGAAGGTGCCAACCAAAATCAGGGTCGAGATAAGAAAAAGAATGCTGTAATAAAAAAACGAACACCAGAAGGTAAAATAAGACCCAGACTACTTTATAAAAAGGCAAACTTATTTTGGTCATAAAAGGCAAATCCTCAATTTGTGGCTAAAATTATGATAACATATTTGTTTTCATTTTTAAAATATGTTATCATTATTAGTATCAATAAAAATTACAACTAGAAAGGTGGTGAATTATGAATAAAAAATTATTAGGCAAAAGCCTTTTATCTTTCGCAATAATAATGCTTTTGATTTTACCAGTATTCGCTTTCGTTAGAACGTCTGCCGCCCAGGGTCTTGATGTTGGTATCAATGAGATCAACAATGAAATCCAATTAGGCACAGACGATCCTAGACTTATCGTCGCCAGGATCATCAACACTGCGATGTTATTCTTAGGTATTATTGCTGTTGTCATCATCTTAGCAGCTGGTTTCAAATGGATGACTGCTGGCGGCAATGAAGATAAGGTGGCTGAATCTAGAAAGTTAATGGGAGCTGGCGTCATCGGTTTAGTTATCATTTTAGCCGCTTGGGGTATCGCCAGATTCGTGTTAGAGAGATTAATCAATGCTACTAACAACCAATAAACCGTAGCATTATTTTCGGAGATCGATTTCGGAAAAAGTGGTCCTCATTAATAAATGGGGATCACCGCCCTAAATATAAAAATTGTATTTAGGGCGGTGATAACAATACTATGAATTTATCTCTTATAAAAAAGACAGTTTTATTTATGGGGCTGTTTTTTTGTTTTATTTCTTCATTCCAAGCTCTACCAGCCCTAGCGCAAACGCAAGTTGATAAAAGCTATGGTCTAGACGAGACCATGGGAGCGGACAATAGTAAATTAAGACAAGCTCTTTCAGACACCGACCCCAGGGAAAGAGTAGGTCAGATTATCGGCATCATCCTATCCTTCATCGGAGTTGTTTTCTTGGTCTTAATGATCTACGCCGGTATCCTTTGGATGACGGCGGCTGGCAATGACCAACAGGTTAACAAGGCAAAAAATTTATTGATAAACGCCATTATTGGTCTAATAATCGTCTTCGCTGCTTATGCGATCACTGCTTACGTCGGAGACCTACTAACCAACACTAGCGGGACATAAAATGAAAAAGTTAGCCAAAAATCTGATCGCCCTATGTTTGTCTGTTTTGATGCTTCTGCCGGTCCTAAGTCAGGCAGAAACTTTTAATTTTGCCACTGATACTGGCCTAGCTTCCACCAGCGACAAAGCTGGCTTCAGCCAAGAAAAGAAAAGTCCGGAAAATATAGTCCAGCCAATCATAACCGCTGTTTTATCTTTGATCGGTGTCCTATTCTTAGGTTTAGCAATTTTTGGCGGTATAAAATGGATGACGGCCAAGGGTAACGAAAAACAAGTGAATGAGGCGCAAATGATTATCACTAATGCCATAATTGGCTTAGTAGTAGTAGCGGCTGCTTATGCGATTACCTACTTTGTCCTTAAAAGCATCGCCAGCCAAACATTCAAGGGAGTATGAAAAAGCTATATCAATCAATAATTATAATCCTAATCTTGACGCTGGCTATATCTTTTGGATCTTCAGCTCTTCTAGCGGCCAGTTCTACGCCCCCGGTCAACCCTAAAGAATTAAATCTCCAAGATGCCTTTAAAACTCGGGACGGTAACGTCTGCCAAGGCGGCGACACTTTAGACTGCGTGGCTGATAAAGCTGGATTTGATACCGGTAAGATAGCCCAAAATGGCAGCAACGACACCATCGAGCCGATGATCCGGACGATTATAAATATAGTCCTATCATTATTGGGGATTATATTCATCGCTTTTATCATCTATGGCGGCTGGGATTGGTTTTCAGCGCGCGGAAATGAACAAAAACTAGACCGAGCTAAAGACACTCTAACCCAAGCCATCATCGGACTGCTGATCGTCTTAGGTGCTTACGCTATCAGTTATTTTGTTCTCAACATCTTTATCCCTTACCTAAAGTAAAATTATGAAAAAAAAATTAAAAGCCTTGCTAGTCTTGTTATTTTTAACCGCCATCTTGGTTTTGCCTTATTTCGTCTTTGCCCAAACGCCCACCAGCAGCCCCAGCAATAACCCCGTGGACAAGCTAAAGGTTGTAACTAGCGGCTCATACCAAGAAGCAGATGAATATACTTTAGCAGAGATACTAGGTCGAATCGCTAATGCCTTTCTTAGCCTCTTGGCGATCATTTTCATAATCCTTATCATCTTGGCTGGATACAACTGGCTTACAGCTAGCGGTAATGAGCAAAAAGTAGAAAAAGCGAAAGACACCATGACGCGCTCGATCATCGGCCTTCTAATTATATTGGGAGCCTGGGCAATTTGGATATTCATATTAAATAGCGGCCTTATCGGGGCGACCTTAAGCTAAAATTATGAAAAAAATTAAACTCTTGACTTTAACATTAATGGGTTTGGTGATAATGAATCTTGGAGTCCAGCCTCTTTTAGCGGCTACGAGCTCACCAGCTATTAATATCCAAGAGCAAAGCAATAGATTTAACCAGCAGGCAGGCTTCATGTCCAGCGACCTTGGCACTATCATCTCTTTAATCATTAAAGTGTTGTTAGGCTTCTTGGCCCTTATATTCCTAGTATTAATAATTATCGCCGGTTTCCAATGGATGACAGCGGCCGGTAATGAACAACAGATAGAAAAATCCCAAGCGACGATTAAGGCGGCGGCTATCGGGCTGGTTATCGTTCTCTCAGCCTACGCCATTACTTATTTTGTCTTCAATAAACTGCCATTCAACATGGCCGGACCAAGCGGTCCGGTTTCTAGCGGTCCATATTAAAAATAAAGATAAGCCAAAAGAAAAAAGGCGGCCGTTTTGGTCGCCTTTTTTTCAAAGATCGAGGTATATTATTAGTAAGGGGGGTAGAAGACATATCCATGACAGGCTATACCTGCATAATTCTGGACGACTCTTCCAACCGTGAGATTAATGGCACGTAAAGTGCTACGATATTCAGTAACTACCAGGTAGTTACCGGGGACCAATGTTATCTCCATTCTCGTTTTCGCTGGTACAGCGATTGATTGCGACAAACCGCCATTTAATGGTTTAAACTGGAATGAAACCATCCCTATAGCCTGGTTATCAATGACCACCTTCAACATTATTGTTGAATCAACCATGGTGCCATAAATAGGCAAATGTTCCAGTACATTAATTGAGGATTCCTCACGTCTTATGACGTTAGCTTGAAGCCTGCGCTTCATGGTATTCTGAGTCATCTCTCGGGGTATCCCGGTGGTGTTAGTATAACGATCAAAGATCGCTTTCCTGTTCTGCTCTAATTGAGCAATGCGGGAGTATAACCCGGTTAATTGAGAGGCGACAGCCCTGTTGTTTCTAACCTGTTCGGCCTTGCTTTTCCTTGTTTCATTCAGGAGGCTACTGAGTTTTTTAAGCTCCCTGATGCTTTTCAACTGGGAAGTAACATCTTTTGGATTAGCCGTATCGGCTTGAAGCTTGGCAATCAGAGCCATGAGTTTGGATTCCACCATAATCGTGGAGCTGGTGTCCTCCATGCTGTTTTCCAAGCGATTTGCCTGGTTCTGTAGACGAGTAATCTCGCCTTCAATGTGGGCAATTTGCCTGTTTTCCTGCCTAGTTTGGCCGGAAGCGACGGGAGCGGTGAACATAAGCCAAAAAATGGCTAAAATTACGGATAAAAAAGTGGTTGTCTTCATGATTGATATGTTTTTTTTGTTTAATATTCGTTGTTTTAATGTTCGAGTAAATCCTTTTTAATTTACTTAGGGTAAGTATATCACACTTTATTAATATTGTCAATATTTATCCCCAGGCCTAATCTTGACTTTAAAAGGCGGCTGTGATATAAAGATAAGTTCAAAAATTCCCCTTTAATAGGGGTTTTTGATTTCCCAAATTAAACAATTATATGAAAATATTAAAGAAATTAGGTGACGACTTAGTGCCTCTCAGTAGACGACAACATTCCTTGTTGTTCCTAATTGTCGCTTTGGTTTTCCAATTCATCTTTTTTGCTTTACCCAGCCTAGCTGATGAAATAAATACTAAAACCGCCAGGGCTGAAGGCGACTTAACTATAAAAGGCGATTCTTTAACTAAAAGTGACCAGCTAGACATGGTTATCGAGCAAGCCATCCAAAAAAGCCTGGATAGCCAAAAAGAATACGATACTGAAGTAAAAGAAGAAATAAAAGTTATAAGCTCCAGCGTGCGCCGATTAAGCGCTTATAACTCTGAAGCTGGGCAAACCGACAACTCTCCTTGTATAACCGCTAACGGCTTTAACGTTTGCGAACATGGCCAAGAAGATACTATTGCGGCGAACTTCTTAAGCTTTGGAACAAAAGTTAGAATCCCAGAATTATTCGGTGACAGAATATTTGTGGTCCGAGACCGCATGCACAGCAAAAACGGGCAAAAGGTTGATATCTGGATGAAGAACCGCTCTGACGCCCTTAAATTCGGGGTGAAGGTGGCTAAAATAGAAGTTTTAGAATAAAACATAGATATAAAAAACAAAAAAGCATCCTCCTCGGTGCTTTTTTGTTTTACTAACAGTTGGTGCTAGTTCTAGAAAAATAAAGGCAAGAAACGACGACGTCTTAAAAATCTTTCTTTCTTTAAAATCGCTAAAGTCGTAGGCACGACCGTGTCAGGAATCAAAGAGATACTATTAATACCGCATTCTACTAAAAACTCGGCAAAATCAGGAAAATCACTAGGCCCCTGGCCGCAAATTCCTACCTTGCGCTTATGCTTTTTAGCGCTAGCGATTAAATTCCTAATTAAAATTTTAACTGCTTCATTCTTCTCATTAGAAATTCCGGCCACTTCTAAGCTTCCGCCGGAATCTCGATCAATCCCTAAAGTTAATTGGGTTAAATCGTTAGAGCCGATAGAAAAGCCATCAAAAATCTGGCAAAACTTATCAGCTAAAATAATATTAGCGGGTATTTCTGCCATAACATAGACTTCTAAGCCATTCTGGCCCCGCTTCAAGCCGTTGCGCGCCATAATATCCAAAACCTTCTTCCCCTCTTCAACGGTACGGCAGAAAGGAACCATCACTTTTAGATTCTTCAAACCCAATTCATCGCGAACCAATTTCAGGGCCTGGCATTCTAATTCAAAGGCCGGCAAAAAACGCTTGGAATAATAACGACTAGCACCCCGCCAGCCAATCATAGGGTTGGATTCTTCCGGTTCATAAGCTTGGCCGCCGATCAGATTAGCATACTCATTGGTCTTAAAATCAGATAAACGGACTATTACATCTTTTGGATAGAAAGCTGCGCTGATCATCGCTATTCCTTGTGCCAGACGGTCGACGAAATATTTAGCCTTGTCCTTATAGCCCGGAGTTAGAGCTTCAATTTTTTTCTTCACAGCTAAATCCTTGAGCTTATTATAATCCAGTAGGGCCAAGGGGTGAATCTTTATGTAATTATTAATGATAAACTCTAAACGCGCTAAGCCGACTCCATCATTAGGGATAAATGAGTTAGCAAAGGCCATATCTGGTTCGGCAATATTAACCATTATCTTTGTCTTGGGACGTTTAAGATCTTTTAAATTTGTCTTTTCAATCTTAAAAACCGACTTACCTTCATAAACATAACCTTCTTCACCGCCAGAACAATCTACGGTCACCGCTTGTTTGTCCTTGATTTTAGTGGAAGCATTATTAGTCCCGACCACGCAAGGAATTCCAAGCTCCCGAGAGACGATGGCGGCATGGCAAGTCCTGCCTCCTTTATCGGTCACGATGGCGGCCGCGATCTTCATAATCGGCTCCCAATCAGGATCGGTCATATCTGTAACCAACACTTGGCCCGGTTTAAAATTACTAATTTCCTTAAGACTCATAATCCGATGGGCCATACCGGCACCAATCTTATTGCCCACGCTTTGGCCGCTGGTAATTACTGAACCGTGACGTCCCAATTTGTATCTCTCTAAAAAATTATAATCCCGCCGACTCTGGACAGTTTCTGGACGGGCCTGAATTATATAGAGCTCATGGTTGCGACCGTCTAAGGCCCATTCGATATCCATCGGCTTTTGATAATGTTTCTCGATATCAATGGCCCACTTAGCTAACTGCCTAACTTGGGCGTCGCTAATGGAAAATTTATCTTGATCAGCTAAACTAACCTTAACATTTTTAACCGTATTATGACCGCGGTTCTTATCATAAACCATCCGCAATCCTTTTGTCCCTAAAGATCGGGAAATAATCGACAGTGTCGGCTTAAAGACGTAAAACTCATCCGGGTTAACCCGACCTTGGACGATATTTTCTCCGAGGCCATAGATGGAATTGATTAAAACTGCATTCGCAAAGCCGGACTCAGTGTCGATAGTAAACATAACACCAGAGGCACCCAAGTCGGAGCGGATCATTTTTTGTACGCCGACCGATAAAGCAATGGAAAAATGATCAAAACCCTTATCAACTCGATAAGAAATTGCTCGATTAGTAAAAAGAGAGGCGATGCATTTCCTGACAGCTAACAAAAGATCTTTCTCTCCAACGACGTTCAAGAAAGTTTCCTGCTGACCAGCGAAGGACGCGTCAGGTAAATCTTCGGCTGTAGCACTCGAACGCACAGCTACATCTAACTGAGCCACTTTGTTTTCCTGAGATAATTTTTTATAGGCTTTCACGATCGCTTGTGAAAAATCTTTAGGGAATTCTGTTTGCTCGATCAATTTCCTAATAGCTGCCCCCTTAAGCGCCAAGCTTTTTAAATCATGCGTATCCAAACCTTTCACAATTTCCTTGATTTTCTTTTTTAAACCCGTGCTCTCTAAAAAATAATTGTAAGCATAGGCGGTAGTGGCAAACCCATTGGGAATCTTAATCCCTCGACCGGATAAATGCTTATACATTTCTCCTAAAGAGGCGTTTTTGCCTCCGACTTTAGGAACATCTTTAATGCTTAGATCAGAAAAAAACTTAATCAAATCGCTTTTTAGCATAGGAATATTATCTTAATTTAATTTTTTATTTTATGTTATGATTATAACACATTCTTTACATTAAAAAAATAATAATCTAAGATGAAAGAGCCCTCTTAAGGGGCGGACGTGGCGAAACTGGTAGACGCACTTGGCTTAGGACCAAGCGGGGCAACCCTTGAGAGTTCGAGTCTCTCCGTCCGCACAAGCAAGATCATCCAGAAAAAGCTATTTATGATCAATTTTCTTCACAATTTCCAGCCGCAGGCAATCCTCTGGTCCGGCTCTTTTTTTGATATCAGATGGTATGGCTTGCTGATGGTCACAGGGATCAGTCTGGCAATTATTAGCGCCTTACTACTAGCTAAAGCCTACGGCTATAAAACGGAGACTATCTTAGATTTAAGCTTCTGGTTGATAATCGGCGGCTTGTTAGGGGCTAGAGTATACGAAATCTTCCTAGAGTGGCCTTATTATTACCAAAACACTTTGTCTATCTTTAAGATATGGCAAGGTGGCCTAGCTATTCATGGAGCGATTATTGGTGGGCTAATAAGCGCTTGGCTATTTACCCATAAAAACAAGCTTGATTTTTGGTTTGTCACAGCCTTAGTCGTCCCCGGACTTGCCCTGGGGCAAGCTATCGGCAGGTTTGGTAATTATTTCAACCAAGAATTATTTGGTTTGCCGACAGACAAGCCCTGGGGCATCCCTATCGATCCTATCAACCGGCCACTAGAATACATCGGAGAAAAATTCTTCCACCCCACTTTTATCTACGAAAGCTTTGGCAGCCTGATTATCTTTTTAATTTTAATAGCGATTCATGTTATAATGTTAAGGAAGCTGAAAAGCGGGGATTTTAAAAAAATCTACCGTCATTTTTTCATAAGACTAACAGCAATTTATTTGATTCTCTACTCTTTGCTCCGTTTTTTTCTGGAATTTATTAAAGTCGACCAAACCCCAAAACTTTGGGGTTGGCGTTGGCCGCAAATTATCAGTTTAGTCATCATCTTCTTGGCTATCCCTCTATTTTTCAAGAAAAATAAACATGCCGAAATTGAACGCTAAAAAATCAAAGGCGAATTTAAAAATCCTATATCTACTGGGGCTGATTTTAGCTTTAGCAACAGCTATTCCAGCATATATTCAGTCTAACTTTATCGGGCAGTTCGTCAGTTTATCGCAAGTGAGTTTGTTTTTCGTTCTGTCAAATCTTGTGGCTGTTTTTGCTATCATATTTTTTCCTGGCTTTATTAAAAAGCTCAGCAATTATTTCCTCACTAAAATCGTCTTGGCTATCTACGGCGCTTCGCTTTTAGCTCTTAGTATTGCTAGTAGCGCCTGGGCAGTCTTTACTGCATTTTTATTCTTTAATATTAGCTCAAATCTAATCTGGATTAACATGGATGTCTTTGTTGAGGGATTTTCCAGTGATACAAAAACTGGCCGGATTAGAACCATATATTTCACTTTTATCAACATAGGCTGGATCCTAGGACCTCTTCTGTCTAGCTATCTGATCAAAGAAAACGACTATGCCTGGCCATTCGTCTTAGCTGCTCTCATCCTAATCCCCTTCTGCCTGATTTTCATACAACATAGCCGTGGCTTGCAAGATAAGATAAAATACCATAAGATAAATATCCGGCGGACCTTGACCAACATCTGGCTTAACCGCAATTTAAGGGGGGTTTTCAGTCTGTCTTTGCTCCTAAACATATTCTTTAATAGCGCAGTTGTCTTCATCCCGATATACTTGCACCATAATTTAGGAATAGATTGGGATAAGTTGGGGCTAATTTTCGCTTTTATGCTCCTCCCGTTTGTAATTTTTGAAATTCCGGCCGGGATTATCGCTGATAAGAAGTTGTGCGAGAAAGAAATATTCATGATCGGCTTTTCGATCTTAATCATTTCTCTCTTATCTTTCTTCTGGGTTAAATCAACCAGTGTTCTGATCTGGGCCTTGCTTTTATTCTTTAGTCGTATCGGCGCTTCTCTAATCGAGGCAATGAGAGAGTCCTACTTCTTTAAGATAGTGGACGTAAAAGATGTCGAATATATTGATTTTTTTCGGATTACCACCCCTTTAGGATATGTCTTGGGTTCAATTATAGGGATGATAGTCTTTAAGTTCTACAGCTTAGAAAATCTTTTCCTAGTCGTAGCTATAATAATGTTTTCCAGTTTTTATTTCCTCCATTTGATGAAAAATAATCATTAATCAGGCGGGTATCGTATAGTGGTTTATTATGTCAGCCTTCCAAGCTGAAGATGGCGGTTCGATTCCGCTTACCCGCTCAGCTAGTAAAAACACGCTCCTATGGGGGCGTGTTTTTATAATGAAAATGTTTGAAGTAATTAGGGGCGCCTAAAAAGACTGATAAGGATGAAAATAAACATCAGATGTAAAAACCAGCCAACTGCATTCGCTTGAAAAACAAACAAACTCGATAATTGCCTTAGTATTGTCTGATAATCAACGATTAGCGCTTGGGTGAGAGCAAAAATCAAGAATAAGACTAAAATCAGCGCGGCCTTCCTGCTTTCGTAGTCCAGAAAAAGACATAGGCCGCCGATAAATTCTAAGATGATGAGGGGCCAGACTAAAATTGGGGGGAGGCTTAAATTTACCAGTTCGATCCGAGCTGCTTCAGGGTTAAAAATACGGAAAATAGCTGCGCTTAAAAAAATGAGGCCCATGACCACCCTTAATAAAGTCCAGGGGTTATTTTTAATATTTCCCAAAATCATATTTAACAATCTTTTTTTTAATCTTTAAATTAAATAGGGTAAAAGTGGCCATTTTCAACCATTTAAATAATGTGCGGAATTTACCATCCTTTTCTAGACGACGAGAGGAATACGGTAATTTCACGCTTTTAATCATCCTGAAACGTCCTAAACGGGATAAACGAAAACAATAATCATAATCTTCAGCGACATAGATAGTCTCGTCAAAACCATTAATCTTATGATGGGCTAAATTTCTTGATATGATCCCAGCGCCAACGGCTGCTGGAGCGAAATATTGGCGAATAAATAAAAATTGATTGAGAAAAAAGGCGAATAAAGAATAGAGGGGGCGATTTGGACTAAATTTAATATAAAAACCAGCGCCAACTAAATCTCTGGACTGGAATTCGGTCAGGACGGTATCTGTAAAATTATCAGGCAAGACCGTATCAGCATCTAAAAATAAAAATAATTCTCCTTGAGCTAGAGCGGCGCCGACATTTCTCTGATGAGAAGGGTGTTTTACCGTAGAGTCAACTACAAACCTGCAGCCAGCCTCTCGAGCAATAGATGCCGTCTTATCATTTGAGCCGCCATCAGAAACAATCACTTCATAATCAGAAACTTTTTGGTTCTTTATGGACTCTAGTAATAATGGTAAATACTTTTCTTCATTTAAGGTGGGTATGATGTAGGATAGGAGCATAATTATTTAAAAAGCAATTTCGCTAGATTCCAGAACCTATCGTCGCCATTCTTATATTTCCAATACCACCACTCCACTCCCCAAAGATAAGTTTTATTGAAGTTTATCTTGGTGGCATACAATAAATTACCATAGAACTGGTCGAAACTCATCGAACGATCCGCTTCGTCTTTAGGTAGATAAATCATACTGCCCTGAGGCACCCAGGGTTCAGTTTGGAGCTCAATAATATAGCGCCGAGATTGATCGAGGCCGACCAGGTCGGCCTTTAAGCGATAGAACCAAGCAGGAATAGGATATCTGACATAACCCAACCACTTACCCCAAACTACCCTATAGACGGTCGTCCCAAAAACATCGCCGATTCTTGCTTCTTTATTCCAAAAACTTAACTCTCCAGTAGAAGAAACCATAACTGGCCTGGTATCCAAACTTTTAACCAAAGCAACTTCTTTCTTAAAAAATTCTATATCGCTAGGCGGACAAATCCCGAAAGCATCCAAAAATGGTTCATTTTCTACTTGCCAATACACAATATTGGAATAAAAACGATAATGGCTAACTACTTTCTCTATCATTTTAAGAGATTCTTCCCGGTTAGCCTGTAAGCTATTTTTGTTCGTCCAGGCAGGGGCGTGGCATTCTGGCCAACGAGGCAAACGCCAGCCGATATTAATTATAAAATTAACATTATGTCTCCGTCCCTCCTCAATAATGAAATCATAGTCGGAAAAATCAAAATTTCCCTTGCTTTTTTCGATTTCATCCCAATAGATCGGGAGACGTATTTCCTTCACTTTTAAATCATCCAGGGTGGCGCTATAAACTTCGCGCCAATCCAAGCCAAGCTCATTACAAAATTTGGTAGAAAAAGTTACCCCAAAAAAACCAGGGGGATATTTTAAATCCTTGTCAGTCGAGTAATTCTTGGCTACCTTAAAAAAATAAAAAATTATAACAAACAAAGACAGTGCCAAAAAGATGCTTATCTGCCAAAATTTATTGTTCTTAAAACGCCAGTCTTTTCTCATATAACTTTATAAAGCAATAAAATATAAACCCAAGCCGATTAAAAAGACAGCGGCTGTTTTTTGTAAAATTATCAAACCAGTAAAACTTTCTTTTAGCATTTTAGGCGCAGAAAAAGCTAAGATAGCGCTAATTAGCAAAATAAAGGCATATTGGACGCCCTGCAAGGCATTCACTAGGGCTACTGATCCAAGAAAAATAGCATAATTTTGCAAAATAAACCCAAGCGAGCCGAAACCTTGGCCTAATAGAACTAGGAATTTATGTTTTTGAGGCGAAGAAACGTGTAAAAATTTAAAGATTTCTCGGCGAGATTTTCTTTGTAGTAAAAATAATAAAACAAAAAAAGCGGCTCCTAAGCGCGCCCAGATAAAGGCGCTGGCAAAAGACTGACCATTAAAGGCATATTTACTACCGACAAAATAAAGTGCATAAGCTACGCCTGATATAAGCGCAAAAAACAAGCCATCAAGACCCACCTTTTGACTGATCCCAAGATGCCTGACCACTCGGCTTAAAAAACTGCGATGACTAGGCAGAAAAGCGATCAAAAAGGTTCCCAACACTAGTAGACCTAAGCCTCCCCACTGATCTAAGTTAAACTTTTCTTTTAAAAAAACTACTGATAAAAGTATAGAAAAAACTGGAACAACGCCCCCAACCAAGACTAGAGTCTTGGCCGCCTCACCTCTCTTTAAAGCCTCATATAGGAACCAAAGGGCAAGGGCGAATATGAAACCTAAACAAACATCCCAAAAGAATAGACGCCACCCTGGCCATTCTAATAGCCAAGGAGCGGCAACCACGACTATTCCTCCTAATAAACAAGCGACGAAAGCATACGCCTTACTACTACTAATGACATGATCGATAAGAAATTTATCAAAAAGATTGGAAACAGCTAAAAAAAGATAGGCCAATAAAGCGACTGTGATCCAAGACATAGGCTTAGTAGATTATTTTAAATTTTTTTCAATATTATAAACCCCTGCACTCTCAGCATTTAAAAAACCATCAACCGCCGCTCGGGCTAAGCGTCCAGAATTAAGCAAATCTACCCACCACTCTTCAATATTTTCAACCGCCAAGCTATCCAGGCCGGCTCCGACTGATAGCAGCCATTCTCGATTAAAATCTTCTTGAGAACCAACCGGCTCAGATATAATAATTGGCAAACCTAGGGCGCAATAAAAAGAGAGTTCAGATGGCTTAGTCCAAAGCACATCGGTAGTCCTTAAGCATTTATTAAATTCCTGAAAATATTCTAATTTACTCGGAGCAAAAATAATCTTTACATTACGACAATCTGTTAAATCATTCTCTTGGATGGCTCGGGAAAAAAAATCCTTCACTTCTGGCCTAGAACCAGCGACCAGGTTCAGCCGTAAGTCGCCTTGGCGCAAGAGCTTGGCTAATTTATTTACAATCATGGCACCAATCTCGGCCTGGGCGCCCGCCCCTCCAACTGCGAAAGTTAAAGTTATTCCTGAATTGTTTGAAGTATGCGCTTTTAAATCAAGGCTAGGAATATTTTTATAATAAGAGCTTTCCTCGCCCCGAGGATCCAAACGAAGCAAGCGTTGTCCTAAATCTTTTAAAAGGATTTCTTTATTCTCCCCTATATTCTCTTTAGGTAAAGGGAAGCCGCTAACAATAATGTTTTCTTGCTTGACGCCATACATCAGAAGTCTTGTTTTAACTCTATCGCTCGGAACAAGAAATTTCGTGCGGCTCTTTTTCGGCCAAATAGGCGCCCAAGCCCGAGAGATATCAGTATCACAAACCACACAATAAACATCACCTTTATACCCGTGGTAATCAGCTGCATAGGCAGCCACAAAGAAAGTGGTTACTAAGGGTAAGCCATTGCTAGACAAGGTATCCATCAAATCCTTCCCTAAACCCTTCTTGATCGCCCGCAAGAAAGTTAATTGTTGCCAACTAGGCTTCGATAAATCACGAAAAGGATAAAATGGCTTTATCCTTTGGAAATGATCCATTATAGAAAAAACTATTTTGCCTAAAATAGGGATTTTCTTAAAACGGGAAATCTTTTCATATAACGCCAGGTTATTCTGCCAATATCGACGTTCCCAGGCCGGCATTTGCGGATAATCATTCATGCTTAAAATCTCTCCTCCGGCCAAATCCAACAATGGGTAGGCGGCTCTTTGGTGTCCGTAACCCATATCAATAGCTACTAAATTTATCTTCTTGAGACTCATATACTTTTGAAGGCTCCTCTTTGGCTATTATAGCAAAAATTAATGATCTTTTGGAGTTTCCTGGATGCCTTTTTGCAGCTGTAAATATTGATAGGCACTTAAAGCGGCGACTGTCGCCTGCCCCATCGCTATAGTAATCTGTTTAAAATCAGAATCGACAACATCCCCAGCGGCAAACAAGCCAGGCGTCGTAGTAGACATTTTTTCATCTACAATCACTTGGCTGTTCTCTTTTCTCTCTGCTAAACCTTCAAGTAAATCTGTATTAGCTAGCCTGCCTACTTCGATAAAAACGCCGTCAACCGCCTTCTCTGTTATCTCTTGCTGGTCGTGATGACTTATTCTTATCTTCGCCACCCGATCACTTCCGACAATTTCCTCTATTTCCGAATTTAAAAATATTTCTATATTTTCTCTGGCTTTAACCTCGGAAACTAAGGTATCAAAAGCCCGAAAACTATCGCTTCTATGGATAAGATAGACCTGGGACGCTATCTTTGAGAGAAGTTCAGCCGCATCCAAGGCAGAATTGCCGCCCCCAACCACAGCCACAGTCTTGCCCTTGAATAAAGGGCCGTCGCAATTAGCGCAATATGATACCCCCCGACCATTAAATTCTAACTCTCCTTTTACTGCTAAACGACGCGGAGCTAAACCCATAGCCACCAAGATAGTTTTAGCTTGGAATTCTTCTTTATTAGTATAAACTTTAAAACTTCCGTCACTTAACTTTTCAATTTTCTTAACTTCATCTTCGCTCAGCTCGGCCCCTGAAGATAACATATGATCCTTAATCTTGTTGATCAATTCAAAACTCGTGATACTCTTAAAACCAGGATAATTTTCTATTTCGCTAGCCCAAATCATTTGCCCCCCAGTCTCTTTCCCAATCACTAAGGTTTTCATTTCTCGGCGGGTGCTATAAATAGCGGCTGTCATGCCAGCTGGGCCAGAGCCGATTATAATAATGTCGTACATAAAAATAATAAATTAACTCATTCGAAATCGATGAGGTTTAAAAAATAATTTAATTACTCTCTTATTATAATTTTTTTTAGTATTAATAGCAAACACTCAATATTGGGCTATAGGATTTAAATAAATATGCTTATATTTTTCAAGAACAACAACCAACAACAGATTATCCACAAGATATCCAATAATTTTATTTTGCTAATTTTAGGTAAAATTAAAAGTTAAGTCTACAAAACTGTAGACTTATACACCAAAAGCAGAAAAGTGTTTTTATCAACAACAAAAACGGAAAATTTGACTTTTATACTGAACAGAAATAAGATAAAAAAAGAAAGGAGAATAAAAAATTGGAAACGCTCTTTGAAATGATCAACAACACGATCGAGTTAAAAAACTTTGGTCTTAATGCTGTCACCATCAGCTTCATTGCTACTCTAGCTATCACTACCTTGCAAATAATTGCTGCGATTAAGCAAAACCAAAGGATTAGGAAAAATCGTTCTGGAGAAGCTTGGACCCTAAGCTTGTTTGCCTATCTTAGTTTTTATTTCCTGTCTTTCCTGTTTTACGGCATTAGTCGCAATAGTTTAGCCTTATTCCTCAGTGGAATTCCTGGTTTCTTTTATATCCCGATACTAATCAATATTTGGATATATCAAGAAAACTCTAAATTTGATCGCATCAGCTCAATATTGTTGTTTTTTGTAGTACCATTAATCGCTATTTCCCAGTATAAAGGCCTGATAATTTTACTCATATTTGGACTAGGGGCGATTGCGATGCTAATTCAAACCTATAAAATGGTAAAAAATAAAGACTACAAAGATGTTGAGCCTGTATTTCTCATTTCCTTTTTTGTCAGCTCTTTATTTTGGTTTATTTATTCAACAGCCATTAATGACCGAGCCGTACAAACTTCCAGTGGATTATCATTGATATTTTTGATCGTTTTGTTGTCATTATACTATCAATGGAAACATAAAAGATCTGCCAAATAGAGCAGATCTTTTTTAGTATAAAGAAAAGAGTCTAGAATATCCTAGACTCTAATACTGTGGACCATAAGGGACTTGAACCCTTGACCTCTTCCATGCCATGGAAGCGCTCTAGCCAACTGAGCTAATGGCCCGTTCTTCGTAGAACATTTTGTTCTATATTCTATATAATAATGGAAAAAATAGAATAGTCAAGAGTTGGACAAAAGAAACAATTATTAATTATTGTCAAGTATTTGACAATAATTAACTTTTCCATTAAATGTGTCCTCATCAGGAATCGAACCTGAATCTAGAACTTAGGAGGTTCTCGTTTTATCCATTAAACTATGAGGACGAAAATAGGTATCACTATATATAATAAGCTAGAGTTAGTTTTTTTTCAAATCTTAAACCAAGGTTTTGACAAAAGCTAAAAATTGGCTTAAAATTAAGGAGAAAAAGACAATTTTTATATACTCTCGTCATTAATTTAACAATAAAAATATGTTCAACAAGGATAATAGGCCAGAAAAATTCAAGGACGCCGAAACTATTATCGGCTCCTCGATTAAGGTAAAGGGTAACTTCCACGGCCAAGGTAATATTATCGTTGAGGGCAGCCTAGAGGGTTCGCTCAAGACAGAGGCCAACCTATTTATCGGAGATCATGCCAAGATTATAGCCAATATTGAAGCTCAGGAAGCGATTATCAACGGGGAGGTCAAGGGTAATGTAAAAGTAAAAAAATATTTAGCCATCGGAAAAACCGCCAAGATTTTCGGTGATCTCCAATATGGAGAGCTATCAATTGAACGTGGCGGTATCGTAAACGGCCAACTATTGATAAATTCGGAAAACAAGAAGGAGGGAAAAGAAAATAAGGAAGAAATAGAAAAATAATTATCATATATAAACCACTCTCTGCAAAAATATGTACGTTTATATATACGATGATTATTTAAATAAGAGTAAGTACACCAGAGCTTTAAACAAATTAGAAATTCGTTTGACGGATTTGGGCTTAAGCGGTAAAATCGTACGCCTAGGAACTATTAAAAATGTTAAAGATCTTATTCAGAACGAAATAAAGACTGGTGCTAAGACGATCGTAGCTGTGGGCAACAACAAAACCGTTAACAAAATCATCGGCGCTGTGGTTGATAATTCCCTATACGATTTTTTTCAAAAAAACATTCTATTATTTATAATCCCCATCGGAGATAATAATTCGATTGCCGAATCCCTAGGTATTAAGAAAGATGAAGCCTGTGAAACTTTACTAGCTCGAAGGATAAAAAAGATAGATTTGGGCACCGTGGCTAATAAATATTTTTTAAACAAGGTTTCCTTAGACAGCCAGGGAAGCGAGATAGAGATAGAAAAGAAATATTCCATAGAACCTGAGACACAAGGACAGATTCACATTGTTAATCTCGCCAATCAACAGGATTTAAACAACGAAATAAAATCTGACCCTCAAGACGGATTCTTAGATTTTTATTACAAACACAAGAACAAAGATTATACTTATCTTAAACTAAAAAACCTTAAAATAACCAATAAAAACAAGGTTTTATTACTAGACGACAGCGAAGAGGTCTCATCGCCAGCCGAGGTGGGCATATTAAAAGAAAGGCTTAATTTTATTGTCGGTAAAGATAGAAAATTTGATTAACTAAAATAAAGTAACAAAAAAACAGCCTTAAACAAGCTGTTTTTTTGATAGATTATTTTATCAACTCACCCTCAATAACAACCTTATCTTGTGTCTTGGAAATCTTTTTTAAAATTACAAACTGTTGCAAAGCGGTTAACAGGGTAATTACCAGCCAATAAAGAGTAAGCCCGCCGGGTAAAGTGGCTCCAATAAAAACCGTCAAAATTGGCATCATATAAGTCATCTGCTTATTCATTATCGCTGTCATGCTTTCATCTTTGGTACCACCTATAGATGTTTCGGATGTTGCTTTATTTTTAGCGATCATCATTTTTCCTTGCCAGAACTGAGCGGCCCCAGCTAAAATCGCTAAATAAATATTTTTCTCACTTAAATTAATAAAACCAAAAGAGATGGTATTAATTGTTTCTGGTTTAGAGATAAAGGAATAAACTAGGTCTAATTTGTTATTTAAGCCATCTCGGAACACCTGGTAAACTGCGATTAAAAAGGGTAGCTGAATCAGTATTGGCAAACAAGAAGAAAAAGGATTAATTTTGTGCTCCTTATACAGAGCCATGGTTGCCCTGGCCTGCTCCTCTTTATTGGTAAATCGTTTTTTTAATTCTTCCAACTTAGGCTGTAACACCTGAAGCTCTTTTTGAGATTTAATCGCCTTATTGGTAAGAGGCCACAAGATTAAACGGATTATTATGGTTAATAATATAATTGCCACGCCAATATCGTTAAAGGCGGCTGTATTATATAAAAAAACCAATAAACTTAGAATTGGCTGATAAAAAACTATCGTAAAAAAATAAATCATAGCTTTAAAATAATATATTACTTTAGGGGGTCATAGCCGCCCTTGTTCCAAGGGTTGCAACGCATAACACGCCAAAGCGATTTAAATCCCCCCAAAACCACCCCATACTTTAAGATTGCGGCTTTGCCATATTCTGAACAACTCGGATAAAAGCGGCAAAAACCATTAGGATATAGGTGCTTCATTGGTCCATGGTCAAAAGAAAGGCTCTTCTGATAAATATTAATTAACCTCACGACAAACAAGCGGGGTCCATATTTAAACAATTTCCACATACCTAGTTATACATATTAAGCCTCTTAAGAGACTCTTTAATAAGGATTTTAACTTCTTGAAAATTTTTTTCTAATATTAGAGGAAAAAAAATAAAAACACAATCGAAACCCTCTTTTAATAAACCACTTTCTCCACTTATAATTTCTCTTACTTGTCTTTTTAGCTTGTTTCTAACCACGGCCTTTTTACTCACTTTAAGACTTATAATTATACCAAAACGGTTTAAATTTGAATTATTTTTCTTTATTTTTAGCCCAAAAAAATCAGAATAGCATGACTTGCCACCTCTAAAAACCGAATCGAAGTCTTTGTTTCTCTGTAATCTTTGTTTTCTGGGCAGCATTTTATTTATGAGAAGGAATTTTACTTAGACAAAACCGCCCGCCCCCGAGTGCGGCGTCTTTTTAAAACATCCCGTCCATCCTTGGTTTGCATTCTCTTTCTAAAGCCATGTTTTTTAGAGGCTCTTTTCTTGTTTGGCTGATAAGTTCTTTTTGGCATATTATTAAAAACCACTAAAAAACGCTTTTCAATGGCTTTAAATTAATTTATATTTTCCATAGACACCTTAACACTTAAAGCAAAAAAGGTCAATTATATAAAAATTTCCAAAACTAGTATTATCCACTAATTGTTAACACCTTATAAACAAACATCAACCCTTGTGATAATGGTGTTTATTTAATATAATATAGCTACTAATAAGCTCTAATTTTTTCAAAAGAAAAAGATAAAAATATGACTAATGAACAAATCTGGCAATCAGTCTTAGGAGAAATGGAAGTCAGTTTATCCAAGGTTAATTTTATCACTTGGTTCAAAGATACTTTTATATCCTCGTTTGAAAACAACCGGGCGATTATTTGTGTGCCAAATGCTTTTGTAAAAAGATGGTTAGAGGAAAAATATCACCGCAACATACTTAAAGCGATGGAAAATGTCTGCCAACAAAAAATAGAGGGAATCATTTATAAAATAGAGCTAAAAAAACCAATGGGCGGTCAAGTCGTTTATTCCACTAATCAAAAGCCTTTGGAGACATCGATTGAAGCCGAAAAAAACCATCAATATCCCAACAATGAGAGACAAAATTCTGATTACCAAGTCCAAAATAATGGCCGTTTCGGCTTAAACCCCAAATATATCTTTGAAAATTTTATCGTTGGCAAAAACAACGAACTGGCCCACGCTGCCTGCAAGGCGGTAGTCAACAGTCTGGGTAAAGCCTATAACCCCTTATTTATCTATGGCGGAGTCGGCCTTGGTAAAACACATCTCTTGCAAGCCATTGGGAACGAAGCCGCTAAATATACTGATAAAATTCTTTACACCACCAGCGAAAAATTTACAAACAACTATATCCAGGCAGTCCAAACAGGTAAAGGAAAAGACTTTAAAAACATATATCGTAATGTCGATCTGCTACTAATAGATGATGTCCAGTTTATGGGTGGAAAAGATGGCACCCAAGAAGAATTCTTCCACACCTTTAACGAACTACAGCAAGCCGACAAGCAGATAGTCTTAAGCTCTGATCGGGCGCCAAAATCGATACCAGCCATAGAAAAGAGATTAATATCCCGTTTCGAATCAGGGATGGTGGCCGACATCGGCAGGCCTGACGTTGAAACAAAAATGGCAATATTAGAAAAAAAAGTTAAAGAAAAGGGCTTTCCCTTAGAAAGAGAAATATTATTATATATAGCTGATAACATCCAAAATAATATCAGAGAACTTGAGGGAGCACTAAACCGAGTTGTCGCCTCTCACCAATTAAGGGGAATTGAGCCAAGCATCAAAAGTGTTAAGGAATCTTTATCTGACTTTGTCTCCAACATTCAATCAAAATCACTAACACCCAAGGAAATAATAGAGGCTACCGGAAAATTTTATGATGTTGCTTTTAAAGATTTAATTGGAAATAGCCGTAAAAAGGAACTGGTTTGGCCAAGACAGGTAGCTATCTATATTATCAGAGAAGAATTAAACACATCATATCCTAGTATTGGCAACGAATTAGGAGGCAGAGACCACACCACCGCCATGCACGCCTACAACAAAATAAACAAAGAAATTACCGAAAAGGGAAATGAAAAAATAAAACAAGAAATAAATTCTGTCAAACAACTTTTAAATAATCACACCATTTAAACTGTATATAAAGTGTTAATAAATGGTTAGCAGGTCTTTAATTCCTGTTGACAAAAACGAAGCGGCGCGCGCATTACACAAAAACATCACAAATGATCCAGACTAATTACAGAGGATATCAACCGTAAAAAATCAAATTATTGCCGTCTTTATTAGCTAAAAAAGAAAAGGCTAAAATTATCCACCTCCTTATTACTATTATTATATATAATATATATAATATATAATTAATTAAATATGAAACTAATAAGCTTGCAAGAAAATTTAAAAAGAGGATTAACCCTAGTTTCCCATATTACTAGTAAGAATATTAATTTACCAATCTTGAATAACGTTTTAATAAAAGCATCTAAGAATAAAATAGAATTAATAAGCACTAACCTGGAAATAGGGATAATCCATCAAATAAGGGGCAAGGTTGAGACGGAGGGATCTTTTACGGTTGATGCCAGGGTTATTAATGATTATGTAGGCTTATTACCTAATGATAAGGTTAAGATAGAGGAAAAGGGTGGAGAGTTGAAGTTGGAGTGTAATAATTACAAGACAAAGATAAAGGGAGAGGCGGCGACGGAATTTCCTTTAATCCCTACAATAAATAAGGATAACGGTTTTTTGTGCCCGGTTTATGATTTTAGGAAGGCGCTGGGGTCGGTCTCTTTTGCTATTTTAAACAACGAAAGCCGTCCAGAGCTCTCTGGTGTCTTATTTATCTTTAATAAAAATAAATTAACTTTAGTGGCCACAGATAGTTATCGCTTGGCGGAAAGAGAAATCTCTGTAAATTCTAATATAAAAACAGAGGATGATATAAAAATTATCGTTCCCTCTAAAACCATCCAGGAGCTCGGCAGAATATTAGTTGGCTTAGGTGATGGTTTATCAGAAGATGAGGAAGTAAAAAATATAGAAATTTATTTATCGGATAACCAGATACTATTTTCTTTAGGTCAAACAGATTTAATTTCCCGCCTTATCAGTGGTAACTACCCAGACTATAAACAAATAATACCAAACAACATTAAAACAGAGGTTTTGATTGATCGATCAGAAATGTTAAGGGCGGTCAAAGCCTCGGCCATCTTTTCAAAGGCCGGAATAAACGACGTAGCTCTAGAGTTTAAATCATCTGGAACCATAATCTCAGCCTCTTCTGGGATAAGTGGTGAGAGTAGGATTGAGTTGGAATCCGATAATAAAGGTGATTTAAGTGAAATTATAATAAATTACAAATATTTAGTTGACGGTCTAACCAATATAAATAGCGAAAAAGTTAAGATCGAGCTGGTTAACAATGCTTCACCGTTTATTTTAAGGCCAGAGCCTAAAGAGCCATATTTATATATAGTTATGCCTATTAGGCAATAAATAAAGAACGGGGCGTTTAGCCCCGTTTTTTGTTTATTTAATTACTAGATTAATCTCGTTACTCCTTTTAATCTCCCCATTCCAATCATATAGTTCTCCGTATAAGGTATAATCCCCTGGTTTCGGACTAGAACCCCAAGAGATTATCGTTTCATTATTGTTTAACTCTCGAACAGAAGTAATTAATTCTGGAATATCATTTGCCGGTGTTTTTAGGAGGATATTTGTTTTAGCCACTTGTTTTAATCCCTTTATATCAAGAACAATATTTAAAGGAAAATCTATTTGGTTTAGAGCTAGTCCGTTTACGGGTTGTTTTATAGTCAAGCTGGTTTTTTCTGGAATTTTATTATTCTTTATCATCAGATTAAAGTTTACCGAACTTTCATTACAATTCTCTACGTCGTCGCAAGCCTTAGCGCTTAGTTTATGATAACCATTGCCCAGGAAGCTTATATCCCAATTAAGGTTAAATGGTTCTTGTTGAGAGCTGGTGAGAAAATTGTTATTCAAATAATAGTCAACCCGCCTAACTCCGCGCGCTGATGAGACATTTACTTGGGCAGATAAGTCTTTATTACTAATAGTCGAGCCGTCATTCGGACTAGTTATGATAATGTTAGGCTTATTTTCTAGGGTGTGGAGATTATCGTATTCAGTTGGTGTGTTAGGATCACTGTACTCATTATTCTTTTTTGCCCATTCGATCACGGCTTTTTCCCAAATAGAAAATTGTGGGTCCTGGTTTGGATCTTTTGGAGCTGCACCTAGGGGGTCGTTCTTATCAACATAAAAAAGTATACAGTGGTGTTCCCTGACATTTTTTGATTCGATTAGTTCCGGGGGAGTGCTGGAAGTCGCTAGCAGGCCAGAAACTTTATCAATAAGGACGGTTCGGCCAGATTTTATTTCTCCATCTAAAACCGCCTTTCCAGTCTTATCGTTTTCCGCCTCCTTGAAGCTTTCTTTGGGGCTGTCACCCAAAGCGCTAAGCATGAAGTCGTGCCAGATAGGTGCCGCCAAGACGCTACCATCAGACCCAGTTTTCATCTTAGAGGCATCATTGTTGCCAACCCAAACGCCAGCTACTAATGACGGAGTATAACCGATTGTCCAAGCATCTTTAAAATCGTTGGTCGTGCCGGTTTTTGCAGCCACCTGTCTGTCAGGCAGGGTGAGGTAGTTTTTTTCACCAAAGATAAAGGCCCTAGCGGAATTATCAGATAAAACGCTGTTTATAAGGCGAGCAACCTTAGAACTAATAACCTGTTTATTGCTTGGCTTGTATTCTTCTATAGTTTTACCATCTTTATCTTCTACTTTTAAAATAGCGCTAGTTGGGCTCATAACACCATCACGAGCGAAGGCACTAAAAGCGTTGGCATGTTCTAATAATTTTACTTCCGCTCCACCTAAAACCAGGGACAAGCCAAAGCGTTGACGGTCACCGAGGGTTGTATAGCCCATTACTTCCGCAGTATCAATAACATTATTAACCCCAGCTAAGTATAAAGCCTTGACCGCCGGAATATTAAGGGAACCAGCTAAAGCCTGTCGGATGCTCACCGGTCCATGCTCCTTGCCATCATAATTGTGAGGCTCATAAGTTTTTCCTGATTCAGTTGAGAAGTTAGTCACTACATCATATAAGATGGTATTTGGGGTGTAGCCTTTTTCAAACAGGGTAGCATATACTATTGGTTTTATTGATGAGCCTGGTTGTCGAGAACTGAGGGTAATATTAACCTGGCCGTCTATTTCTTCATTAAAATAATCGCGTGAACCGACCATGGCTAGAATTTGGCCTGTTTTTGGGTCGAGGGCGATCAAGGCGGCGTTGGAAGCATTGTATTTTTGTTGATAGTTTTCTGTTCTTTTGCTAATAGCTTCTTCGGCAAATTTTTGTTTATCTAAATCAAGGGTAGTTATAATCTTTAAACCGTCTTGTTCAATCACTTTTTCGCCATACTTTTCTGCTAATAGTTCTTTGACATACATAACAAAATGAGGAGCAATGATGTTGTTGTCAGCAGCTTGGAAGACTATTTCTTGCGTTTTTGCCTCATCCCTTTGGGCCTCCGAGATATATCCTTGTTCGGCCATAAGATCTAAGACATAGTCTTTGCGTTTTAACAATAAGCTTTTATTGGGTCCGTATGGCGAATATCTGCTTGGAGCCTGGGTTAACGCGGCTAAAATAGCCGCTTCAGCTAAACTGATATCTTGGACTTTCTTGCCAAAATATTTTTGGCTGGCGGCCTGGATGCCATAGGCGTTAGAACCATAGGGAATCTCATTGAGATACATTTGTAATATTTCGTCTTTACTGAATTTTTTTTCTATTTTAACAGAGAGAACCAGCTCTTTGATTTTGCGAGTGAGTTTCTTCTCTGGGCTAAGGATGGCGTTCTTGACGAATTGCTGGGTTAAAGTAGAGCCGCCGGCTAAGCGCCTATAAACCACATTAGTGACCATGGTGCGGGCAATCGCCCACCAACTTACCCCGCCGTGCTTGTAGAAATTTTTATCTTCAATCGCGATGGTCGCTTGCTTTACCTGGTCAGGAATCTCGTTTAGAGTAACCAAGGTTCTTTTTTGGTCGCCATGGATTTCATATAATATATTCTCACCGCTACGGTCATAAATTTTAGTGCTTTGAGCCACCTCGCGGCTCATTAATTGGTTTGGATTTGGCAGATCCTTACTGAGATAAGAAATATATAATAGAACCACCACTACTGAGATCGCAGCGAATTTAAGAATAAAAAAGAATAACCTTTTTTTGAAAGATTTCTTCGGGGCCGTTCGGCCTTGCTTTTCCTTGTTTTTAGTCCAAGTTTTTCTTAATTGAGGGATGGGCATATATATTTTTGTCTTTATTATATGTTTATTATAGCAAAAAAAAGTTGTAACTTCTATTTTTAATTTTATCTGCTATTATATAGATATATGCTAAAAATTACCAGTCCCCACAATGAAAAGATAAAAAATCTAATTAGACTAGCTAAGAACAGAGAAAGAGATAAGCAGTCTTTGATTATTATCGAAGGCGCCCGGGCGATAAAGGAGGCGATGAGAGCCGGCTTTTTGATCAGCCAAGCTTTTTTTTGCCGAGAATTAATGAAAGACAAGAGCCTTTTGCCAGATTTTCCTGATTTTATTGAGGTCGAACCGTCGGTTTTTAAGAGAGTCTCTTATGCCGAAAATCCCGATGGTTATTTAGTCCTGGCTAAGCCTAAATACATAGATTTAAAAGATAGTAAGCTCAGTAGCCAGCCCTTAGTTCTTGTTTTGGAGTCTCTAGAGAAGCCGGGAAATCTGGGGGCTATTTTGCGTAGCGCCTATGCGGCCAAGGTTGACTTGATTATTATAAATGACCCTAAGACCGATATATATAATCCCAACGTCATTAAGACGAGTGAGGGATTTCTGTTTAACAATCAGGTGGTCATAGCCACTCAGAAGGCGACTTATAAGTTTTTAAAAGATCACGAGATCCTTGTTTTAGCAACCAGCATCCAGGCCGCCAAGATTTATACCGGTATTGATTTTACTAAGCCTCATGCCTTAGTAATCGGATCAGAATCCAAGGGTTTAAGCCGTTCTTGGCTATCTCTGGCTGACGAACAGATCAAGATTCCTATGAAACCGGGAATTGACTCCCTAAACGCCTCTGTTAGTACGGCTGTTATTCTGTTTGAGGCTTGGCGCCAGAGAGGGTTTAGTTGACACAAAGGATGTTTTTTATTAATATCATCAAGTCTAGGATAATACTTTAATGCGCCCATAGTTCAATGGATAGAACACCAGCCTTCTAAGCTGGTTATGGGGGTTCGATTCCCTCTGGGCGTACGGATTTGTTAGAAATTGACAAGTTGCTTATAAGGATTTACGCTATTTATAGCATGAAAAATAATGGTGAGTGTAGCTCAGCTGGTAGAGCGCTGGATTGTGGCTCCAGTGGCCGTGGGTTCAAGTCCCATCACTCACCCAGTAAAAAATAACCCTAATATTGGGGTTATTTTTGTTTTAGTTTGGATAGACCCCTAGAGGGATGGCAAATTAATTGACAAAATATAATAAATATGATAAAATATGGGCACAGTTCATTGAAATATTAACCAGAAAATTATATAAGTCATGAAAAAGTTTAAAATTTCTTTTTTAACCTTTATTTCCACCTTTCTTCTCAGTGTTATGTTTGGCTGGGTCGCGTCTAGTATAATTGTTTTTTTTGTTATTTTTATTATAAAGATGATTTCAGGCCAAGAAAAAAGAAGGGTAAAAGAGAATTTCATATACTATTTAGGGCAGTTCAGTAGCATCGCGTTAGGATGCTTAGCAAATGTTCTTGAAGTGTATTTAATTGGAATTTTAGGCATCTAGCCTGTTTTAGCTGTTAAATCCCGCGCCCAAATAAGTCGGGATTTTTTATTTAGTTAAACGCTCCGTTAAAATGGTTTCTCAGCTTTCCATAACAGCTACCCCCGATATTTTTTTGAAATTTTGTTAGGATATAATCCTATAATCAGTGTAGATTAAATATCGAACAACAAGGCGTTAGAGGACGCCTACAAGGACTAAAAAGTCCGGAGACTGATTACCATAAGGGGTTAATTGAAAACCTCTTTTTTATTTACACAAGCACTCCATTAAAAAATTTTTTTCGGCTGTCGCGATTAGCTACTTCAAGCGGAAAAGACGAGTTCAAAGGCTCGTCTTTTTATATTAGTCCTATAGACCATCTTATTGGCGGGATTTTTGATCTACAAAACAAAAGTGCTCCTAAAAATTAGCATTTTGTGTTAAAGTGAAGATATTAATTTTCTTAGTTATGGCCTTGGTGACGAGGAATAAACAAGTGGGCAATTGGCAAAAGTATTTTTTACTGTTTATTTTATTGATAGGCTTTATTCTTTTTAAAGATAGGCTTTTAGTATTTACTAATTCCTTATCTAGGAATCTTTTCGGGCTAAGCAATAAGCCTATAAGCTACCGGATAAATCAGTTAGATCCAGGCTTTGGCCTAACTCAAGAAGATGCTTTATCTGCGCTGGCTGAAGCGGAAAAAGTTTGGGAATCTCCTTTTGGTAAAGAATTATTTATTTCTGATCCCCAGGGAAATTTAGCGATTAATTTCGTGTACGATAAGCGACAAGCTTCAACTAACGAATTACAGAACTTAGATAATCAAGTATCCGAAGAAACCGCTGAGTTTGAGTCCTATAAGCAAAATTATGATGTTTTGGTTAAAGAATATAATCAGAAGAAAGCTGCTTTAGAAGAAAAAATTAATAATTATCAATCTCTGGGCTCTGAATATGAAAATAAACTCCGGCTTTATAAGAGTTCGGGTTCTGATCCAGAGAAAGCAAGTTCTCTAAATGACGATATGGAGAGATTGAGTCAGATGTATAGAGAAATAACAGTCGAGCAGGATAATTTAACTAGTTTAGTTTCACGTATAAATTCTTTAGCTCAAGGCGCTAATCGTTCCCTGCCTCAACTTAATGACAACGTCCGGGCCTACAACGATCTCTTGGCTGATAATTCTGGCGAGTTTCAAGAGGGCGAATATTTATATAAATCGGGCAAGCAATCAATTAATATTTATCAGTTTACGGATAGGCAAGACCTGATTTTTTTATTGGCTCATGAATTAGGACACGCTCTTGGTTTAGAACATTCTGCTAATCCCAATTCCTTGATGTATAAGTTAAATTATTCGCAAACAGCTTCGGTTGTAGAAGATGATCTAAGAAGGCTGAGGGAGCTCTACTGATATTTAGCCTCTTTATGGTATAATTAAGATATGATTAATAAAAAAGATTATAAGATAGCTTATTTCAGTATGGAAGTGGCTCTGGAAGAAGGGCTGGAAACTTACGCTGGCGGCCTCGGCATCCTGGCTGGCGACCTATTGCGCTCTGCTCATGATTTAGGATTACCAATGCTTGGTCTGAGCTTATTGAATAATAAGGGGTATTTTAATCAATCCTTGGATAAGACCGGTGAACAGACAGAGCTTCCAGAAAAAAACTTTGATTTTTCTCGTTTAAAGAAGATGCCCCAGCTGGTCAGCGTTAACATCGGCTCGGATGAAGTTATGGTGGCCGCCTGGCAATATCTGATCGATAATGAGGCTCCGATCTATCTTTTAGATACTAATTTGTCAGAAAACGCTCCCGAGTATCAAGATTTGACTAGCAGTCTGTATGGCAGCGACAAGGAGCATCGCTTAAAACAAGAAATTATTCTCGGTCGAGGTGGAGTTAAAATGTTGGCGGAGCTTGGTTATGATGTCAATAAATTCCATATCAATGAGGGGCATGGGATTATGGCAGCAATTGAGCTTTTTTCCTCTTCTACACAAAACAATGAACCGGAAAAGATTAGAGAGGTGAAAAAAAAGATAGTCTTTACAATCCATACTTCGATTAAGGCCGCTCAGGATGTTTTACCCAATGAAGTTCTTATTAAAAATGTGCCAGATTTTCCGATTAATTTGCCAGGCTTGTCCCGAGACGGCAGGGTAAGTCTAACTGACGTCGGAGTATATTTTAGCAATTATGTGAACGGAGTCTCTTTGAGCCATAAGAATGTTTTGGAAAAGATTTTTCCTGATATTGATGTCCACGCCGTTACTAACGGTGTCCGGGCTCTAACTTGGACGTCTGCTGAATTCCAAGCCCTATATGATAAATACATTCCCGGCTGGAGGATGTCTAGTTCATTTTTAGTAGAAGCCAACTCTATTCCTTTGCCGGAGCTATGGCAGGCCCATCAGAAAAACAAAGAACACCTTTTGGACTATATAACACAAAAACAAGAAATATTTTTGAAGGCCAAGACTTTTACCATCGGTTTTGCCCGCCGCTTTACCGCCTATAAAAGGCCACTCATGCTTTTAACCGATATGGAGAGGCTTTTGTCTATCCATCAAGATGTAGGCAAAATACAAATAATCTATGCCGGTAAAGCTCATCCTAATGATTTGGATGGCAAGAAGATGATTAAGGAGATATATCATATCAAGGATGCTTACCGTGACAAGATAGATATAGTTTTTCTAGAAGACTATGAGATATCCTTGGCTAAATTGCTGGTTGCCGGTGTCGATCTTTGGCTTAGTAATCCGCTACCACCAAACGAAGCCTCTGGTACTAGCGGCATGAAGGCGGCACACAATGGCGTGCCACAACTCAGCACTTTTGATGGCTGGTGGGTGGAAGGCTATATTAAAGACAAAACCGGCTGGTTGATTGAGGGCGAGTCGATAGATTTATATAACATCTTAGAACAGGAAATAATTCCGATGTATTATAATAACCCTGAATCTTATCAACGCTTAATGAGGTCAACAATCAGCCTAAGTGCTTCGGTTTTTAGTTCGGAGAGAGCCTTAAGGAAGTATAATGGCCAAGCTTATCAAAGGAGATAATTTTTATTAGACAAAAAAAGAGGGGCCGAGGCCCCTTTTTTACCAACTGAATTTTTCCCAGTATATCTGGGATTTTTTTATTTTAAGGGTTTTGAGAATCTTAATGATGCTTTTAGTCATCATTTCAGGGCCGCAGATAAAAATATCCCTTTCTGTTAAATCGGGGGAAAATTTAGTGATCTTTTCCAGGTCAAGCCGGCCATAATCATAGCCATCAATTTTTTCTTGGCTGAGAATGTGGAAGATCTTGAGTCGAGGGTTAAGCTGGGTTAAAGCGGCTAGCTCTTCTTTAAATACAATTTCTTTTAGGCTTTTGTTGGCGCAGATTAAAATAATATCCTTAGCTTGTTGGCCAAGCTCCTCAATCATTGCTTTTATCGGGGTAATGCCTATACCGCCAGCTATCATTAAAACTTTATCCCTTTTAATTTTAGCAGACACAAAAGATCCGTGGGGGCCATCTAAAATGACCGGGTCTCCTACTTTAACCTTTTCTTCTAGTTTGGAGCTAAAATCTCCCAGGGCTTTAATGGTGAATTGCAGGGTGTTGTCACGGATTTGACCACTTAAAGAAAAGGGATGCTCTTCATACCAGGCGCGGCGATTAATAAAGCGCAAGAGGAAGAATTGTCCAGCGGCTATCTTATAATTTTCCATGTTTTGGCCTTTGATATAGACGGAGCGGACTGAATCGTTTTCCCTTTTTATTTCAGCCACCCTGAATAGGTGTTTTTTGAATCGCCAAACTGGCCGCAAGAAACGATACCAGACTAAAATTGCAATCACTATAAAATAGATGACATACCAATAAATTGCGAAGATGGTATTTTGTAAGCTATGGCCGACCTCTAGTTGGTGACCGTAGGCCCAAAGGATGGCTAGGTATAAGAATAAATGGCTTAAATACCAAAATTCATATTTGATTTTGTTCTTGATTAGATTGAGGGATATGATGGTGGCTGCAATAAAGACGATCGTTCCTAAAACAGCCATCCCTACTTCGTCCCAATATAGAACAAAGCTTTGTAGTTGCTGGAAAAAGGCATTATTGGTCCTTTTGCCATACCCAATGATGAGTAGTATGGGGTGCAAGATAATTAAGAAGAAGCTTAAAAAACCATTAAGTCCGTGGATGACTAATAATTTATCAAGACTGACTGCTTTTTCTAGGTAATCAAAACGGCTAATCAAAATCAGTTGTATTAGTATGAGCAAGACAGCCAGCAAGCCGCTTAGGCGACCGAAGGCAATCAGCGGTTCAGTTAAAATAATTTCTCTGGAGCCTAATTGCCAGAAAAAGATAATAATCGCTAGGTTAAGCAGGAATACTCCCCACAGAATATATTTTCTGTTCATATTTTTATAAAGAATTTTTTAGATATTTATTTAAATTTTTAGCTTGGATTTTTTTGAGTTTAATCGCTTTTTTTAGGCTGAAGCCGTTGATTTTCGTTCTTTTTAAATCATAGAGATAAGCGCCGGTGCCTAGGGTTTGACCTAGGTCGTGAGCTAATGAGCGGATATAGGTGCCGGAAGAACACTTGACTCTAATTTTTAAGTGAGGCCAGCGGTAACTGGTGATTTTTATTTCATATATATTAATAGTTTGTGTTTTTGGCGTAAATGCTTCCGCGCGCCTGGCTAAGCGATAAGCTCTTTGTCCTTGTATTTTTTTAGCACTGAAGATAGGCGGTCTTTGCTCAATCGGGCCAGAATAGTTTAAGACGGCTTGTTTGATTTGAGTTTTTTTCAAGCGCTGACCATTATAGCTGGGTATGACCTCCTGCTCGCGGTCATAACTCGGACTAGTTGCCCCTAAATATATATCAGCTTGATATTCTTTATCCAGCTTAATCAATTTTCCTAGTTGTTTTGTATATTCCCTCCCCACGGCTAAAATCATGAGCCCTGAAGCTAGTGGATCTAGCGTCCCAGCGTGTCCGATGCGTTTCAAGCCGCTAACTCGCCTTAAGTAGTTGACCACCCCATGAGAGCTAAGTCCAAGCGGCTTATCAATCAGGATAAAACCGGTTTTAATTTCCATCATAGCTTAATTTTATAGAAGATTTACTTATTTTACCAGTTTTTGCTATAATAGAAGTGTTATTTAATTTATTTTTAATTTTATGGCTAGTAAGAAACAAACCGGGACTAAGACTAATAAAAACGAAGGGGCCAAGAAGACGTTTCGCTTCAAGGTTAATGGTCATGAAGCTTTAAGCAAGGTTAAAGAATTGATTAAAGCCGGTAATATCCGTAGGATTATAATCAAAAATGAGAAAGAGGAAGTCTTAATGGAGATTCCTTTGACCGCAGCTGTCATTGGAACGGTCTTTGCTCCAGTTTTGGCGGCCGTCGGAGCCTTAGCCGCTTTGGTCAATAAATGCACTATTGAAGTGGAGAAAAAGTAACCTTTGAAACTTTAGTAAAGAACCGCCTGAGTGGCGGTTCTTTTTTATTCTCGGATAAGTTTTAATACCTCTTCGGTTTTTGCTTTCATGATTTCCGGCCTGGTGGCCTCTAGGTTTAGACGTAATTTATTTTCCGTATTAGATCCTCTGACATTAAACCAAAAATCAGGATAACTAACTGAGAGGCCGTCTAATTTATTTATCTTCCCGTCCGCATACTTCTTGGCCAATTTTTCCAGGCTCGCCACTTTGTCCTTTACCTCGCTATTTATTTCCCCGGATAAGTAATATTTATTAAAAGGTTTAATATAATCAGCGGCGCTGACTGACTGACTGGAAATTTCTTGTAGCATCTTTAAAATAATGATTACCGGCATCTCAAAGCAGCCGATTTCCAGATTAAGATAAAAGTGTCCAGATGATTCACCAGCAAAGTAAATATTATCTTTCAGCATCTGTTCTTTTATTAAAGCGTGTCCGACTTTAGTTACCACCGCTTCCCCGCCATTTTCTAAAATCAAATCCTCAGTTATTTTACCCGGTCTGATATCGTAGCCGATTTTTGATTTTGGTTTGTCTTTAAGGAACAGCTTAGCTAACAGTCCACGAATGATCGCCTGATTGATAGTTTGGCCTTGGTTGTCGAAAAAGAAAACCCGGTCACCATCACCATCGATGGCGATGCCCAGATCAGCTTTTTCCTTGATGATAGTTGCTTTTATTTGTTGATTGTTCTCTTCTTTTAGGGGGTCAGCTTCGTGGATCGGGAAGGATCCGTCCAGTTCAAAGTTGAGAGGGATTAATTTTGGCGGGATTAAGTTGAAAAGTCTCTCGATGTATAAAGATCCCATGCCATTAGCTGTGTCCACTACCACTTTTAGTGCTTTGATTTGCTCGGCTTGGGCATATTTGAGGTCGTGTCTGATTTGTTCTTCTAAGACGTTATCCAAAATCCGTAGTTCACCGCGGTCCTTAATTTTAGGAAAATCATTCGCTTCAACTAACTTTAATAAATCCTGTAAGCCGCTGTCGCCACTTACTGGTCGAGCTTTAGATCTAACTATTTTGAAACCGTTCCACTCTTTGGGGTTGTGGGAGGCCGAAATCATTAAGCCGCCATCATAATTATAGTTAGCTACGGCAAAATAGAAGGTCGGCGTAGATACTAGATTAATATCGATAACATCTGCTCCTGCGTCAAGTAGCCCTTCTATTAAGGAGCTCTTTATATCTTCGGAGGACAGCCTCATGTCTCTGCCAACCACCACTTGCATCCTGTCGCTCGACTTTAAATAATCAGGATCCTTTCGTCTAAGGGCAACATAAGCTTGTCCCAAGCGATAGGCCAAATCATTATCAAAGTCTTGCCCGTAGACACCTCTTATATCATAAGCCTTGAAGATTTCTGGTTTAAACATATTAGTATTTTTCTTTTTTTAAGAAATACATTAAGCCTAGTCCCCATAGGGTGGCCAATAAAGATATGAGCCAGCCGATTATCGGCAATGAGAACAGAATCCAGCTAGCAGTGACGCCGATGACCAAAACCAATATCAAATTGTCTTTTTTATTAGGAATTAAGCGTTTACTTAGGTATAGGCCAAAGACAATGGCGACCACTATCTTGCTTAGATATAAAGCAATCAGCCAAAAAGCTAAAGTAATTAAAGCCAAAGGTAAGCCAATAAAGGTTAGAGCCAAGATTAGTGCAATGATTGGAGTTAGTAATAATATGACTATTCCGGGCCACAAAGTTTTTTTCATTTTTTCCGGGAGATCCTTATCTAAATCTTTGATTTTATTTCTGAATAAATTGATAATTATTAAACCAACGACTAAAGCGGCGAATAAAGAGTAGAGGCGACGCCATAGCCAAGAAGAAAACTGGTCGCCCGACTTCTCCTTGATTTGATTTTTAGTAATTTGGCCACTAATAACCGAGGGATTCATTATGTTTGCCTCCTTATTGGCCGTATAATTTAAATCACCCTTGATGATCGCGTCAGAATAAATATTAATCGGATTTATTTGACCATTGTTCGGTACCCTTAAATAAACATTTTTTCCGATTTTACTACTAATGTTCAATATATTAGCTGAGGCATAGACATTAGATCCAACTCCGCCTTTAAGATCGGCGCTGGTAGCCGCTAAGACTAAATCGCCGCCGGCATTAGCGCCGTCATTAAACACAACTTTGGAGCCCAGGACGTTGATGTTTTTTCCTGTATTGCCGTTAAGATTAATATCTCCGCCAAAAACTCTGATATCACCCAGAACTTCACCATTGATATTAATAGTTTGGGCTATGGCGATAACGTCTCCCTGAATTTGGCCATTGATAGTCAGGGTTTGGCTAGCTGAGACTAAATCACCTTGAATCTGGCCGTCTATAACGACGCTTTGGCCTACCAGATATGTACTGTCGCTTCTAATCTCTTCTTTTGGTATATAGATATTGGTCGGGTCATAGCTACTCGCCGCTCTGGCTATTATGGGACTGGTAACCAGGATAAGCAAGGAAAAGATAAGAAATTTTAGCTTGTTTTTAGACATATAAGCCTTGTTAAAATATTGATTTTATTGTATTATACCGTTATTATAACGCTAAAATATGACAAAAGTAAACCCGGAAAAATTAGCATTAACTGATATTCTTGGCCAGCGTATCGAATCTTTAGCAGATTTAGAAAAAGCCAAAAGATTATCGGCTAAAAAATATCATATTCCCACAGTCCTTAATTCTACGATTCTTAGAGAATATCGTCATCTTTTAAGCTTGGGGAGAAGACGAGACGAGCGATTAGAGCGTCTTTTAAGAAAAAGGACAATCAGAACCTTATCCGGTATCGCACCGGTAGCAGTTTTGACCAAAGTTTACCCTTGTCCAGGCCGCTGTGCCTATTGTCCCAATGAGAAGGACGTACCAGTTAGCTACTTGGCTAATGAGCCGGCGGTAATGAGAGCTATTCGCTGCCAATATGATCCATATAAACAAGTCACCATGCGTTTATATGCTTTAGAGAACAACGGTCATGAGCCGACAAAAATCGAGATTATTGTTATCGGTGGTACCTGGAGTTATTTGCCAGAGAGGTATAAATTTTGGTATATCCTTAATTGTTTCCGAGCCGCTAACGATTATCCAAATAACAAAAATAATCCTAAGCTAAAGTCTTTAAAGGCGCCTTTTGGACAAAATCTTGCTTTATCAGAATTAAAGAAGCGCTTATTAATTGAGCAGAAAAAAAATGAAAAGGCGGTTTATAAAATTATCGGCTTAACCCTAGAGACCAGGCCTGATTATATTAACGACAAGGAGTTGAAAGAAATGCGTATCTTGGGGTGCACGCGAGTGGAAATGGGGGTGCAAGCTATTGATGATAGGATTTTACGCCTCAATCAAAGAGGGCACGGGGTAGCCGAGATAATCGCGGCGACCAAATTACTAAAGAGCTACGGCTTTAAGATTACCTATCATATTATGCCCGCCCTGCCCGGGTCTACTCCCGCCAAAGACCTAAAGATGTTTAAGGAGTTGTTCAGCTCGGAAAGCTATCAGCCCGACCAGATTAAATTTTATCCGACCATAGTAACCGCTGGGACCCTGCTCTATAGATGGTACCGGCAGGGTAAATATAAACCTTATACCGATAAGCAATTACAGGGATTGATTGTCAGGTGCAAGGAATCTGTCCCGGAGTATGTGCGAATTATCCGCTTGATTCGGGACATCCCAGGGGAATCTATTATTGCCGGCAACCTGATTACTAATTTGCGACAAGTAATGAAAGATAAAGGAGTAAAATGTAATTGTATCAGATGTCGCGAGGCTAAAGATTCGAAATTTTCAAAAACCGATTTTTTTATAAAAGTAAATAGTTATAAAGCTTCTGGTGGTCAAGAATATTTCATTTCAGCGGTTTCGCGAGATGGTCGGATTCTCTATGGTTTTTGCCGTTTGAGATTAGATGCCAGCAGTCGAGTGGCCCCCGCCTTGATTAGGGAATTACATGTTTATGGAGAATTGGTTTCGGTTGGCGCCAAGAAGAAAACCCAGCACAGCGGTCTAGGCAAGGAATTAATGAAGAACGCCGAAGCTATAGTTAAACAGAATAAGATTAAGAAGATGGCGGTTATTTCCGGAGTCGGAGTCAGGGATTATTATAGAAAACTGGGCTATAAGCTGAAAGATAGTTACCTAGTGAAACAGATAAAGTCTTATTAAATAAAGCGAAGTTAATCTTAATATTTAAATAAAATCATTTTTGACGGCGGCGTCATTCCTGTTTAGAATAAGAAAAAATAAACCATTCGCTCTTTTTAAAATTTAGGTCATGGAAATTGTCGTCAAATTTACCCCAGAAAATTTTTCGGATTGGCAGAACCGCGGCTTTGCTAGAGTTCCTCTGGCGAGAGAAAATCTAATAGGTGTGGTCGAAGTCCGTTTAAAAGCAACCGAAATTAACAATATTGAACGCACGGAAACCGACTTAATCTATCATAGTCGCTTCTTTAAGCGTCCCGGTCCGGACAAAGGAGATAGTCTGTAAGTTTTAGGTAGCGCTTCATAAAGAAGCGTTATTTTTATAGGCAAAATCAAGCTTATTTGTTGAAAAAAATAATTTTGACAAAAGCAGGCGTCTAAATTAAGATTAAGATATGAATTACAAGGATTTATCACAACAGGATCAGGATGTCTGGAAAATAATCGAGCGGGAAACCAGGCGCCAACAAGAAGAGATCGAACTAATCGCCTCAGAAAATTATGTTTCTAAGGCGGTTTTAGAGGCAATGGCTACGGTCCTAACTAATAAGTATAGCGAGGGCTATCCAGGTAAGCGCTACTATGGCGGCAATCAAGTAATCGATGAAATTGAGTCTTTAGCAGTTTCTCGTTGTCAGAAGCTATTTAAAGCTGAGCACGTTAACGTTCAGCCATTATCTGGCTCCCCGGCCAATGCCGCTGTCTATATGGCCTTTTTAGAGCCGGGGGACAAGGTTTTGGGCTTAAAGCTCGATCATGGTGGTCACTTGTCACATGGCCATAGTGTTAATTTTTCCGGCCGGTTGTATAATTTTGTCCAGTATGGCGTCAAGGCAGAAACGGGCATGATCGACATGGAAGAAGTCAGGGAAATTGCTCTAAAAGAAAAACCTAAGATGATCGTGGCCGGATTCAGCGCTTATTCTAGGGAGATTGATTGGCTCGGGTTTAAAAAGATCGCTGATGAAATCGGCGCCTATACTTTTGCCGATATCGCTCATATCGCCGGCTTGGTTGCAGCCGAAGTTTTAGATAACCCCGTGCCGATTTTCGATGTCGTTTCAAGTACAACCCATAAGACTTTACGTGGTCCAAGGGGGGCGATTATTATGTGCAAGGAACAATTTGCCAAACAGATTGATCGGGCGGTGTTTCCAGGTATGCAGGGTGGCCCGCATGACCATATTACCGCCGCTAAGGCGGTGGCCTTTGGCGAGGCCCTACAGCCAGAGTTTAGAGATTACGCTGAACAAGTGGTTAAAAATGCCCAAGCAATGGCGGCCGAATTTATAGCTAGAGGTTACAGGGTGGTTTCTGGGGGGACAGATAATCACTTAATGGTACTTGATTTATCAAGTAGAGGTTTGGTCGGTAAATTAGCCGAACAGACGCTTGAAAAGATTGGCATTTCTGTTTCCCGCTCTACTATTCCCAATGATCCTAATCCTCCGATGAATCCCTCTGGTTTGCGTCTAGGCACCCCAGCGGTGACTACCCGTGGCATGAAAGAGGCAGAAATGGCAGCGATTGTTGATTTGATTGATCAAGCTCTAAATAATATCGATAATGAAATAAAGCTCAATGAGCTGAAAGATAGAGTCAGGGATTTATGTGCTAAATTCAAGTTAAACTATTAATGGATATTTATGGAGATTATTGACGGTAAAAAGATTGCTGAAAGGATTAAAGATGAGATAGTGGCGGAGACTTGCCAAATAGCAAATTCGGCCTCGAATAGAAGGCCGAATTTAGCAATTATTTTGGTTGGCGAGCGGGAAGACTCCAAATTGTACGTTTCTTTAAAGGAAAAAGAAGGCGTTAAGATCGGGATTGATACAAATTTATATAAGTTAGATGAATCAACCAGTGAAGCGGAAATTTTAAATCTGATCGGCTTCCTTAATCGCGATGAGATGATCGATGGCATTTTAGTTCAGTTGCCTTTGCCAGAAAAATTTGATACCGACAAGATCATTAAGACAATTAATCCTCTAAAAGATGCTGATGGCTTCCATCCCCAGCATCCCGCTTATTTGATTTCTCCAGTGCTGGGATCAATTCTGGAGATTTTAAAAGAAATAAAATTTTCTAGCCAGGGGAAGCGGGCTTGTGTATTGTATAATTCTGAAGTTTTTGGCTCGACATTAGCTGCCAGCCTGAAGTCTTTAGGCTTGGTAATCGATTTAGTCTCCTTTAAGGATCTAGACCTTTCAGATGATAAAAAGCAACAATCTAAACGTGGAGAGACAAAAAAAATCAGTGTTCAGGCCGATCTTCTAATCAGCGCTTTAGGTTTGCCTGGCTTCGTAACCAAAGAAATGGTTAAATCGGGATCGGTAGTTATCGATATCGGAATTACCAAACTTGCCGGTAAAGTTAAGGGTGACGTCGACTTTACAGATGTTAAGGATGTAAGCGCTTATATTACTCCTGTTCCTGGCGGCATCGGCCCGCTGACGATCGCTTTATTATTCCGTAATGTATTAGAGATATATAAACACAGGAAATAGTACCGTTTATTAATTTTTTGCTAATCTTATAAGCCTGTTCAGGCTTATTTTAAACATGACAGCCATCGAGCTTAAAAAACAACAGTTGAGAGAGCTACTAAAGATTCATTTTGGTTATGAATCTTTTCGTCCTGGACAAGAACAGGCGATTGATAATATCCTACACGGCCGCCATACGGTCGTGGTTTTGCCTACCGGCGGAGGAAAGTCCTTGATATATCAATTGCCCGCCCTGGTTTTAGATGGTATCACTTTAGTCGTTTCGCCCCTGATCGCTTTAATGAAGGATCAGGTTGACTCCCTCGAAAGGGTGGGTATCCCGGCTACATATATAAATTCTTCTTTGAGTTTAGCCGAATCCGGCCAGCGTTTAGAAAAAATAAAAAAAGGCCTGTTTAAGTTGGTTTATGTGGCCCCAGAAAGATTCTATAACCAAGATTTCATTAACGACCTTAAGCAGCTTAAGGTTTCGTTGTTTGCTATCGATGAAGCTCATTGTATTAGCCAATGGGGGCACGATTTTCGTCCCAGCTATCTTAAACTGAAGGAAGCGATTCGCTTCTTCGGCCAGCCAACCGTGGTAGCGCTGACGGCAACAGCAACGCCTGAAGTGAGAGACGACATCGTGAAACAGTTGAATTTAATGAACCCGGACTTAGTTATCAAAGGTTTTGCTCGTCCTAATTTACAGTTTGGCGTCATCCAAAGCAATGATAGCCAAAAGATAGATTTTATCGTCGATGTCATTAAGAATATGGAGCATGGCTCAGGTATAGTTTATGTTGGCACCAGGAATAAGGCGGATGAATTAGTGGAAATCCTTTTAGCTAATGACATCAAGGCCGTCGTCTATCACGCCGGCATGGATAGCGATAGTCGGGATTGGGTCCAGGACAGCTTCTTAAGGGGGCAAGCCCAGGTCGTAGTCGCTACTAACGCCTTTGGCTTAGGAATCAACAAGAAGGACATTCGATTTGTCATCCATCATGATTTGCCTGGCACAATCGAAGCCTATTACCAAGAAGCCGGCCGAGCCGGTCGGGACAATCAGCCTAGTTTTTGCCTTTTATTCTATTCTCCTAAAGACAGGTATTTAAGAGAGTTCTTCATTAAAGGTGATAATCCTTCGCCCGAAATCATCAGTGAAATTTATGAGTTTTTAATTGGCGCTGAAAGCGATCATGATGGTTCCATTCTTATTACTTATAGCGATATCATTAAAAATCTATCAGACAATGTGCCAGAGATGTCAGTAGGTACGGCCCTAAAAGTCTTAGAGAGGCATGGCTATATCACCCGTCCGAATGAAAAGACGGCCAATGCCTATATAAAAGTTCAAGGTCAGGAGACTGATCTGCGGGCAGCCGTCGGTCGGAGGGCTAAAGTTCAAGCTGAGATCATCGAGAAGCTTTTAGAAAGCCAGACCGATAAGCTTTTTAGCGGTTGGGAAATAAACCTTGAAGAGTTGGCCGCTATTTTGAAAGTTAAAAAAGAGTCTTTAGTTAGGACGCTTAAGAAGCTGCAAGAAAGGCAACTATTGGAATATCGTCCACCCTTCAAAGGCACGGAAATTAAAATCCTTAAAAGAGTTGACCCCTTTGACCTCGATTTAAACCATAGGGCGCTCCGGGAGAAAGCCGCTCGGGCCTATGAGAAGCTAGATGAGATGGAATCTTACGTCTATAATCTAGGTTGCCGTCAGACCTATATCCTTAATTATTTTGGCGATCATAGTTCTAGCGATTGCGGGCAGTGTGACCGTTGTCTTAAAACGGATAAGCTGAAATCTTCTGGGCAGGAGGATTTTCGAAATAAAGAGTATTTAAGCTAATATGGATAGGCAGACAGAGCAAAACTTATTAAAGATAGTCAGGAACAACTACCAAACGGTCGCTGAAGAGTTTAATGTTACTCGTAAAAAAGAGGTCTGGCCGGAGATAAAAGAATTAGCCGCTGAGATTAAGGATGGAGACAAGGTGTTGGATGTTGGTTGCGGTAATGGTCGCTTACTCGAGGCTTTAACTGGTCGGAATATTGAATATTTAGGCATTGATCAAAGCCAGAATTTAATTGAGCTAGCTAAAACGAACCACCCCTTAGCCGATTTTCGTACCGGCGATTTATTGGACTTGGGGCAGATAGACAGTCATGGTTTCGATCACGTTTTTTGTTTAGCGGTTTTTCATCATTTGCCTTCAGATAAGTTGAGGATACAGGCCCTAAAACAACTGAAAAATAAAGTCGGTTTTGAGGGTCGGATAATTATCAGTGTTTGGAATTTATGGGGGCACAGAAAATACCGTTCATTAATTTGGAAATTCTTTTTTTTAAAACTTCTTAAAAAACATCGGATGAAATTTGGCGACGTCTTATTCTCTTGGAAGAATAGCCAGCAGCAAGTGGTTAGTCAAAGGTATTATCATGCTTTTAGGACGCGCCAGCTAAAGGACTTGGCGAAAAGGGCTGATTTGAAAATCACCAAACTTTATCACGATAAATATAATTATTGGCTTATTTTAGAAAAGAAAAAATGAATTTAAAAAATAGCTTTTTCTTGACACCCCCTAGGGGTGTGTGCTAATATGTAAGCCTATGAAAACAACTGAACAAAGGATCAATAATATCATCGGCCAGCTGGAGGGCGTTAAGAAATCCCTAAGCCAGAAGAATAAGGATTGCTTCAAGCTGATTATCCAGCTGAAAGCGATAAAATCGGCAGCCTCAGCCTTGATCGATAAGGTTATTCAAGATGAATTCGTCGCTTGTTGGCCCCAATCTCAGGCTAAGAAGGATAAGATCCAAAAAATATTCACTGAAATAATTAAAAAATAAAATATAAAAATTAAGTTTAAATTTTATGTCAAACGCTTTAGAATTAAACGTCGGTAACTTTAAAGAAGAAGTTTTATCAAGCCCAGTGCCGGTTTTAGTAGATTTTTGGGCACCTTGGTGTATGCCTTGCCAGATGATGGCCCCAATCCTAGATGAATTGGTTGTAGATATGGGGGGGCGAGTCAAGATAGCTAAGGTTAATACCGAAGAGAGCGAGAACGCTTCTTTAGCCCAGGAATACCAGATCCAGAGTATTCCTAATATGAAGCTTTTTCGGGATGGGAAAATTATCGGTGAATTCATCGGTTTAAGAGACAAGAATACCCTAAAAGGAGAAATTGAAAATTTAATAAAATAGATATGAGCATCTTCGCGGATAACCTTAAACGTTTGGAAAAAGTCGCATCGCTTGAAGGCATAGATGCCTCAGAGATGTCCGTCTTATTGAAACCAAAAGAGGTTAATCGGGCCGAATTAGAGATTGGCGGCCAGCGCTACCCCGCTTGGCGTATAGTCTATAATCGCGCTTTGGGACCGGGTAAGGGTGGAATCAGGTTTCACCCTGAGGTTTCTGAGGATGAAGTCCAGTCCCTAGCTTTTTGGATGGCCCTTAAAAACTCTTTAGCTGATATTCCTTATGGTGGCGCTAAAGGAGGGATCAAACTAGACCCAAAAAAGATGAGCCCCCAGGAGTTAGAGCAGATTAGCCGCGCTTATATTGACCAAATGTACCCTTTTTTAGGGCAAGACAAGGATATTCCCGCCCCAGATGTGTACACTAATGCGCAAATCATGGCCTGGATGCTAGATGAGTATGAAAAAAAAGTCGGGCATCATGAGCCGGGCATGATTACCGGAAAGCCTTTGGAATTAGGCGGCTTAGCTCTCAGGTCAGACGCAACCGCTCAAGGTGGGTATTTGATAATTAAAGAAATGATTGCCGCCTTGTCCGAAAAGACCAAGGGGCTTAAAATCGTGGTCCAGGGTTTTGGTAACGCCGGACTTTTCATTACAGAAAAATTGCATAATGATGGCCACAAGATTATCGCCGTTAGTGATAGTCGGGGAGGTATATATAACCAAGCTGGACTAGATATCCGCGAACTGGCGATTTGGAAAAACAGCGGCCAAGCCGTCGGCGACTATAAGGATGGAGAAAAAATAGATAATTCCCAGCTTCTAGAACTGGATTGCGATATCTTAGTCTTAGCCGCTCTAGAAAATCAGATAACTAGTGGTAATGCCGCCAAGGTTAAGGCCAAATATTTAGTAGAATTGGCTAACGGCCCGATAAGCTACGAGGCAGATGAGATTCTTTTTAACAACAAACAAGTAGTAGTCCCGGACATTCTAGCTAATTCCGGCGGTGTAATCGTTAGTTATTTTGAATGGGCGCAAAATCGCGCTGGCCAGATCTTAGATGAAGATTATCTTCGTGGTTTGTTGGATAAAAAAATGAAATCGGGCTGGGAGGCGGTTTATACTAGTTTCCGTAAACATGAAGGCCAGATCAGCTTACGCCTCGCTGCTTACATCATTGCCGTTAAGAGGATTCTATCAGCCGAGAAATGGCGAGGTAATATTTAATTATCATTTTAGACTAACAAAAAACAGGCTCGATCAGCCTGTTTTTTTGTGGGAATATTTTATTGGCAACTAGCAGCTGTATTATTAGCGGCTGTACCGAAACCGAAGCCGGAAGACGGAGTAGCACTAGATAATTCGGTTTCACATTCTTTCGGAGCGGTTTTAAAGGCGGAACAAATTGCCTTTAATAAGCTATTAGAATCTCGGCCAGATTGGACCTCCTCACCATTGATAATCAAAGTTGGAGAACCGCCGACACCATATTTATCGTTGTCAGCCTTGTTAACATTGAATGGAGGGAAGTTTCCTTTCCAAGTGCTTTTGTCATTATAGTTGGCGCTTACCTTATAGGTGGAATCAGTCGCTTTGACACATTTATCAACATTGATTTTATTGCTGCTCAGGCACTCAGCTCCTTTGCCTGCCTCCAAGAAACACTTGAGATAGGCGGATAACTTTTCCGGAGACTCTTTTTGGACACAGTATTGAATGAGATTTTCATCGACTTCTTGTTTTTCGTGCATGGCATAATCAACGAATTTCAGCTGGAAGTCCATTTTGTTGCCCAGGGTTTCGATGACTGGCAACATCCCTTTCTGCATTTGGGTGCCGAATGGGCAATAGCTCATCACGAAGAGTTCCACCACTGGTTTGTCGGTTTTATTCTTAACCTCTACTACCGGTGAACTATTAGAGTCTGAGCCATTATCATTTTGCTTGGCCACATCGGTCATGCTCAAGGCCTGGGGGAAGAATTGACTGCCATCGACCGCCACGAAAGAATCGATGGTTTGGCCGTTACCGATGTCAACCTTTACCTGGTATAAGTCTTTTTCATATTTATTAATCTCGTTAATCTTAGCTTTACTGCCGCTTTGCATTAAGTAAGAATTAATAAATTGCTCGGTTTTAGCTTTAGCTTCGTCCGGGCTTAACTTTTTAGCCTCTGGAGCTTTTTTGGTACAACCGCTAAGTGCGATTGCGCTAATTAGCAACAAAGACCCTAGAACTATAAATTTTTTCATAATTTTATAGAGCCTTAGCCCAGGAGAAGCTGAGCTGGCTTGTAATAAAAAAATAATTTAATTTGTATTAAGGCTTTCTTATTATAGTAAAAATTAACAGGCAAGTCAAAATTAACCCCAGGTATTTCAAGATTGTTTTCTTGTCTAGATTATCGCTTTTTTCCGTATTTATTAAAGGGGTGTTGGTGGCGGCACCAGATGGGGCGCTTAGTATCCTTATATCATCAGTCTTAAGCGGGTAAATCCTGAGGCTTTCACTTTTTTTAAAGAGAAGTCCGCTGATAGACAGTTGGCTGCTATTAGCCAAAGAATTACTTGAGAATTGAGGAAGATTCTGCATATCTACGGTGAATTCGTGAAAATCATTTTTAAGCTTAATAATGTTTCCTTTGATTTGGCTGACTGAGCCCCTGATTTTGGCTAAGCTAATTTTACTCTGCTTTTCTAAATCGGTTAGAGACTCTATTGTTTCCGGTTGGTAATCCGTTTTCCCCTCGCTCTTATTAATAGTCGAAATGTCGCTGATTTCTTTGGTCTTGATCCTGGGTCCATTGCTTAAGCGAGAAAAGACGCCTCTGATTTCTAAGTAATCCCCCAAAGATATTTCGGGAAAGCGTTGCCAATAATTATATATTTGGACAACTTCACCCTGATGGTATAAATAGAAGAATTGTTTGCCAAATTGTCCTGGTCGGCTTAGGGCCTGCCCCTGGATTCTAACCAGGCTTTGGTCGGGTATATCTACTGCAGCTTGGGCGGATAGCAGGGGCAGGAGAATGAAAAAGCTGAGCAAGAAAAAGTTTTTTATTTTTTTTGATATCAAAAACATAAAAGCCTATTGCTAGGCTTTTATGATAACTTAAGCGAATAAATTCCGTTTAAAAATTCCTTAAGGTTTATTTGAGTTTTTTTAGAAAAGCTTCTAGTTCCGGTTCTAGCGCTAGCTTAAATTCCTGTTTTTCTCCTGAAATATCCTTGAAACTAAGTTTTTGGGCAAACAAGAAAATTCTGCCCAAGGCAATTTTTTTGTTTTTTATTCTGGTCTTAGCCGTACCGTAGAGGTCGTCTCCGACCAAGGGGTGCCCATAGGCAGAAAGGTGGACTCTAATCTGATGGGTGCGCCCAGTCTTAATCCTAAGCTCTAATAGGGTATAATTAATCAGCCGTTGTTTGATTTTGAAAAGAGTAATCGCCTCCCGAGAGGCCATTAGAGCAGCATTGGTTCCCTGGTCTCTATCGGATAGGCTTTTCTTCTCGATTAAGCCTTTTTTTATCAAGGGCAGAGCTGCCATCTTATGGCCGCTACTGGCTCTTTTGATAGGAAAATTTATTTCTCCCTCCTCTTTGTTAATTTTCCCATAGACTAAGGCTAGATATTCCTTGATTATATCCCTGGTTTGAAACTGTTTTTTAAGGTGTTCAAAGCTAGCCTGGTTTTTAGCTATTACCATTAAACCGCTCACCTCTTTATCAAGCCGATGGACGATTCCAGGGCGAAGCGGGTCTTCGCCGACGGTTTTTAATTTTGGACGCTCTTGTAATAAAAAATCTACCAAGGTTTTTTCTTTGATGCCCGGACCGCCATGGACGATTAGTCCGGCGGGCTTATTAATTACTAAATAATCATCAGTTTCCTGGATTATTTCCAAAATATTATTTTTCATTTTAGTTATATGGGGTTAGGTGGCGACGCGGCTTATCCCCAAAAATCAAACTCAAATCATCTTTAGTGAAGCCGCCGAAGACAAAAACCAGAATTAAATAAATAGCTACCGCTCCAGCACCCACGCTCAGGAGTCCGGGGATAGAGTTTAGCCAGTTCGTCGGGCAGAAATAGAGGATTAGGCCCATAATCAAAGCGGAAAACAAAGATCTGAAAAACATTTTTAATTTTGGCAGGAAGCGGCTATAACGCCAGACATAATAGATTGAGAAAGAGGCGATTATCACTTCACTGTAGACCGTGACGGCCGCCGCTCCAATGTAGGAATAATGGTAGATAAAAAACAGATAGGCTAACAACGAACTTAGGCCGGTAAAGATATAGGCGCCGATTACCTGTTTTTGTTTATCGATGGCGATGACAGCGTGGGCGAATAAGCAACCCATAAAAATAGCAGCGATAGCCACGATTAATATTTTCAGGATTAGGCCAGCGGCATTAAAATCGTCGCCGGCGACAAAGTGCATTATCGGTTCGGCTAGAAATTGGGTGCCGATTACTAGCGGGATGGCGCAGATAACCATAACATCGAAAGCTTTTTGCAGTATTTTATTGAAATGTTCCTGATTCTTATTAGCCCAATCAGCACTCAGGATGGGCAGGATGATGCCGGCAAATATAAAGGGGATGGTTGTTAGGACATCTATAATTTTATAGGCAGCGCCATATAAGCCGACTGCGCTTTGGTCTTTAAATATGGATAAGATGAGGATATCGGCTTTAAGATAGAGTAAGTTAAAGACTATGGTAATCGCCAGCGGCCAGGTTTTTTTAATGATTTGTTTCCAGATGCTTAAATCTATCTGGAATTTTATTTTTACAAAACGTTTAGAAAAGAGATATAGGACTAAGAAGCTGCCGGCCGCCGAAGCCACGGTTGCCCATAAGATGCCATTTATCCCGCTATCCCGGAAGATGACCAGATAGATGCCGCCGACTAAGATTATGCGGCTGAGGATTTCCGATAAAGAAACAGCCTCCATTTTGAGGTTTTTTTGGAATAGGCCAACTAAGATTTGGTTGAGGGCGGGAAAGATGAAGCTGATGGCCGCGATTATGATGCCCAGTTTAATCAGGTTGTCATAGGGGAAAAAGAAGCTGATTAGCGGCGCTAAGCCGAGAAAAAAGAGGATAGAAACCAGGCGCAGTGATAATAAGTTATTTACTATCCGGCTGGTTTCATCTTTGATAGTGCTAATCATTTGTACTGTTACCAGGGTTAATCCTAAATCAGCGATAATCGCAAAAAAGGAGACAAAGGTGATAATGGTCGTATACTGGCCGAAACCTGTCTGGCCTAAATATCTAGTCATTAAAGCCAAGGCAAAAAGGCCAAGAACGGTGGACACCACTTTTCCGGCGACTTGGATAAAAGTATTGTAGGCGATCTTTTTAGTTAAAGACATAAAGCCAAAATAAGGCCTTGGTAGCCGGAACTTTATTTGCTATAATAATAATGTTGTTTTTATTATATCAAAACCCTATGAAAATTACTAAGAAGCGTTTTTTTGCTTTCATTCTTAGTCTGTCCCTTATAACAAGCATTAATTTTTTTGTCCACTCTCAGGCCTTAGCTGGCAATCTCTGGGACCAACAGGTTGGAGTGCAGACAATCGGTGAGAATGCTTATGGCCAGAGTCAGCCAGAGGATGTCAGGGTGACCGTGGTGAAGATTATTAATACAGTTTTGTTATTTTTAGCTTTAATCTTTTTGGTTTTGGTCTTAATTTCCGGATTCAAGTATATGACGGCTGGCGGTAATGAGCAGAAGGTATCTGAAGCTTTGGGTTATATCAAAAATGCCACCATCGGCTTAGGCATCGTCTTAATGGCTTGGGCCATCAGTTTCGCTTTGTTAGTCAGATTACGAGCGATTACCACCGGTCAGACCAGCTATCTATACGGACCTTGGTACCACTAGACAAATTATTAGACAGTGATATTATATAGATAAAGCTAGTTGTATTTACAATTAGCTTTTTATCTAGCCAATTTTAGACAATTAAATACTTAATAAGGGGTTAATTGCCCCGTCCAAAAAATATGTCAGAATTATCCAGTGCAATCAAACAGATTTGCGAAGAGAAGAATCTGGATTACGAAACCGTTGTGAGCGCGATTGAGTTGGCCTTAGCCGCCGCTTATCGTAAGGACTACGGTGAGAAAAACCAAAATATCAAAGTTGACTTTGATCCTCAAACCGGCAAGACCGCCATTTTTGACGTGAAAACCGTGGTGGAAAATTTACCAGAACACATTGAAGAGGAGATGAGAAAGAGCCTAAATGACCCTAAAGAGAACGGCAAGATTATTACGATCGAGGAAGCAACTGATGAAGCCGAGGCGAAGAAGTTTAATCCAAGAACCGAGATCCAGCACAAGGAAGCCCTGATTCTTAAACATGACGCCCAAATCGGAGAAGAAATCCTAACCGAGCTCCCTATCCCTGATAGCTATGGTCGTATGGCCGCCCAAACTGCCAAGCAGGTAATAGTGCAGAAATTAAGAGAGATGGAAAGGGATATGATTTTAAGAGAATTCAAAGATAAGGAGAAAGAGGTGATTAGCGGTATAGTACAAAGACGCGAAGGCCGCTTCGTCTTGGTTGACTTGGGAAAAGCGATCGGCATCTTGCCACTGGAAGAGCAGATTTATAATGAACGCTATAATCCAGGAGAAAGAGTTAAGGTTTACGTAAAAGAGGTTAAGTCTGGCCCTAAAGGTCCGGAAATTATCCTGTCCCGCAAATCAGAGGAAATCCTTAAGAAGATTTTCTATCTAGAGATACCAGAAATCTCCAATGGCCTGGTAGAATTAAAAGCGGTCGCCAGAGAAGCTGGCTCTCGTTCCAAGGTGGCTATTTATACAGAGGCTGAGAATGTTGATCCAGTCGGATCTTGTGTTGGACAAAGAGGCGCTAGAATCCAAACTATTATCAGTGAATTAGGCGGGGAAAAGGTGGATATTATAGAGTATAGCGATGATCCAGAGAAATTTGTGGCCAATGCTTTAGCTCCGGCTAAAATTATCAGTATTGAGATAGATGATAAGCAGAAAAAGGCAATCGTCAAGGTTAGTCCGGATAAATTATCCTTAGCAATCGGGAAAAATGGCCAGAATGTCCGCTTAGCTGCCCATTTGACGGGCTGGAAAATAGACATCATTGAAGCGGGAGAAGAAGGTGAGAAAAAAGTGCTAGCCAGCGAAGAAGAAGTCTTGCCATCCGATGTTTCTGAAGAAACCGAGGCAGAACCAGCTGAGCCAGAAACGGCGGAAGTAGAAGCAAAGGAGAAAAAAGCTAAGAAAGAGCCTAAAACTAAAAAAACTAAATAATTATAAATATTAATCTTGAAACTATGACTACGTTTTTAATTCTCGCTAGCGCAGTGGTCGCCATTATCTACGGGGCAATCACCATCGCTTCTATTCTGCGTCTGCCGGAAGGCAATGAAAAAATGAAAGAGATTGCGAAAGCCATTCAAGCTGGTGCTAAAGCTTTCTTGAATCGTCAATACAAGACAGTGGCTATGGTCGCCTTAGTTTTGTTCTTGGTAATTGGTTTTGTCCCCGCTCTTGGCTGGGCGACTGCCCTAGCTTTTTTGGCGGGGGCAATTTTGTCCGCTCTGACCGGCTATATTGGTATGTTCGTGAGCGTGAGAGCTAATGTCCGTACTACTGAAGCCGCTCGGGGCGGTCTGAAGAAAGCTTTGAATGTGGCTGTTCGTGGTGGCAGCGTTACTGGTATGTTGGTGGTCGGTTTAGCTTTGCTCGGAACGGCTGGTTTTTATTTCATAACTAAAGATTTACACGCCTTGATTGGTTTTGCTTTCGGTGGTTCTTTAATCTCTATCTTTGCCCGTTTAGGTGGCGGCATCTATACCAAAGCAGCTGATGTCGGCGCTGATTTAGTCGGCAAAGTCGAAGCCAGTATCCCGGAAGACGATCCTCGCAATCCAGCGGTTATCGCTGATAATGTCGGCGACAATGTTGGTGATTGCGCGGGCATGGCCGCTGATTTGTTTGAAACTTATTCAGTGACCTCGATTGCCGCCATGGTCTTAGGCTCTTTGGCGTTTGTAGGAAATGAAAATATTATTTTATTACCTTTATTCTTGGGAGCGATTTCTATCATCGCCTCGATTATCGGCATCTTCTTTATCCGTTTAGGCAAGGGTAAGAATATAATGCGCGCCCTATATAAAGGTTTGATTGCTGCCGGAGTGTTAGCCGCTGCAGCTTTTTATCCTTTGATTAGATTTTTAATCAGTGATGCTGCTTTAGCTTTGAATATTTATTTTGCTACCCTAATAGGCTTAGCAGTTACCGGTCTTTTAGTGGTAATCACTGAATACTATACTTCTACCAAGTTCAATCCGGTGAAGAGTATTGCTGAAGCTTCTAAAACTGGTCATGGTACTAACGTTATCGCCGGTTTAGCAGTTTCTATGAAGTCAACCGCTTGGCCGATAATCGTAATCGCTCTGGCTATACTCGGCTCTTATGCTTTAGCTGGTCTGTTCGGAGTGGCTATCGCTGCTATGGCCATGTTATCCATGGCTGGCATCATCGTTACTATCGATGCTTACGGCCCGATTACTGATAATGCTGGCGGTATTGCTGAAATGGCCGAACTCGGAGACGATGTCCGCAATATCACTGATCCTTTGGATGCGGTGGGTAATACTACGAAGGCTGTTACCAAGGGTTATGCCATCGGTTCAGCCGCATTGGCCGCTTTAGTCCTGTTTGCTGACTTTACCTACAAGATTAAGGCCAATGGTGGTAGCGCCCAATTTTTGATTGATAACCCTTATGTTTTGATTGGTCTTTTTATCGGCGGTCTCTTGCCTTATCTGTTCGGCGCCATGGCCATGAAAGCGGTCGGCAAGGCTGCTGGCTCCGTAGTTGAAGATGTTCGAGCTCAATTTAAAGAGAAGACTGGCATCATGGCCGGAACAGACAAACCTGATTATGGCCGTACCGTAGATATTGTGACTAAAGCTGCTATCAAAGAAATGATCGGCCCAGCCCTTATTCCGGTTTTGGTCCCGATTATCGTTGGCTTTGCCTTTATGGGTCATGGCTTGGAAGTTTTGGGTGGCCTTTTGGTCGGCTCAATCGTTACCGGTATCTTCGTGGCTGTTTCTATGACTTCCGGCGGAGGCGCTTGGGACAATGCTAAAAAATATATTGAATCTGGCTTCTTTGGCGGCAAAGGTTCTGATGCGCATAAAGCAGCCGTTACCGGCGATACGGTCGGCGATCCGTATAAGGATACAGCTGGTCCAGCGATTAATCCAATGATCAAGGTTCTTAACATCGTGGCTTTATTGATTGTGTCTTTACTGATGTAGGACTAATATAAATAATGAAAAAATATAAGCAGGCTACCAGCCTGCTTATATTAACGGCATATATATGAAAGTTGAAAAAAAAGAATTAGTTAAATCCCAAATGGAAATATTGGTAGAGGTTTCTAGAGAGGAGCTTCAACCCTATCTTGAAAAGGGTGCCCAAAAGGTTTCTGAACAGGTTAAGGTTGAGGGTTTTCGTCCTGGCAAGGCTCCTTATGACATCTTGAAGCAGAAGATTGGTGAAATGACCATATTAGAAGAAGCCGCTCATCTCTTTATCGAAAAGCAAGTTGATGAAATAATCAAGGAAAATCTGATTGGACAGGACCCGGTGGGGCAACCACAGATAGAAATCACTAAATTAGCTCCCGGCAATGCCATGGAATTTAAAGTTATTTTATCCTTGCTTCCAAAAATAAGCCTAGGAGAATACAAAGGATTCAACCTTAAAGTAGAGGAGGTCAAGGTGTCTAAAGAAGAATTAGAAAAAACTCTGCGCGATCTTAGGGAAATGCGTGCTCAAGAAGTAATCAGTGAACAGCCTGCTAAGATCGGCGATAAAGTGATTATTGATGTGGAGATGTTTTTAGATAAAGTTCCGATTGAAGGCGGCCAATCTAAGGATGTCGCCGTGATTTTAGGCAAGGATTATTTCGTTCCTGGTTTTGATAAAAAATTAGAAGGAAGTAAAAAGGATGAGTCCAGAGAATTTTCTTTGCTTTACCCAGACAATCATCACCAGGCAAATTTAGCCGGGAAAATGGTTAGTTTCAAAGTCAAGACAAAAGAGATCTATGACCGTCAAGTGCCTGAGTTGGATGATAAGTTTGCCGCCATCTTTCAGTTTAAGAATGTTTCAGAACTGTCTAAAGCCTTAGAAGAAAATATAGAGCACGAAAAGAAACATCAAGCGGAACATAAGTATGAAGCTGAGATGTTAGAGAAGATTATCAGTAGTGCTAAATTTGGCGATTTGCCAGACATTCTTGTGAATAATGAAATTCAGGTGATGTTAGGCGAGTTAGAACAATCCTTATCCCAGCAAGGCGCCAAACTCGACGATTATCTAAACCATCTCAAGAAAAGCAAAGATCAGTTGATTATGGATTTTACCCCCAGTGCTTTGAAACGGGTGAAGACCGCTCTAGCTATCAGAGAAATCGCTATTATCGAAAAGATAAAAGTGAGTGGGAAAGAGATCGATAATAAGCTTGAAGAATTAAAGACTAGGTATAAGAACCAGAAAGAAATACAAGACATGATAAGCCAAGCCCACTATCGCCAGTACCTAGAGAATTTACTGAGCAATGAAAAAGTGATTAAAAGTCTAAAAGAGTGGAATTATGCCGACTCTCGCGATCAACAAGAAGGCTAGTTTTGATTATGAACTTCTCGATAAATATGAGGCTGGCTTAGTTTTGTTCGGCCACGAAGTTAAAAGTGCCCGTGATGGGCAGATTAATTTAAGCGGCAGCTATATAAGTATCCGCGGAGCTAAAAATAAGCGTCCGCAACTATATCTAGTGAACGCTAACTTCAGTCTCTATAAGATGGCTAAAAGCATCAAGGACTATAATCCCAGCCGTGATCGCCAGCTATTATTACACAAAAAAGAGATAGATAGTTTGTTAGGCAAGAAGCAGCAGACAGGCTTGACATTAATCCCGCTAAAAATATATACTAATCATAGTTTTATCAAGTTGGAATTCGCTTTGGCGCGCGGAAAGAAGAAATTTGATAAGCGAGAAAGTATTAAGAAAAGAGAACTAGACCGGCGCCTCCGGACCTTAACAAAGAGAAAAACTGTGCCAGGGGATGACAGGAATCGACAGTAAGATTTTTTCTAAATATTCAAGGCGTGTTTTAGTTAGAACGTAAAAATAACTTACAAAAATACAAATGCCAAAAAAATGGCAAGAGCGTTTACTTGGAATGTTCCAAGTTTCGCTCCAGTTATGGCCTAACAAAAATCGGCTGTAACCATCGGCCCGTCTAGGTTCCATAAGCGGCCACCGGTGTTATTCATGGAACTAGATCTGGATTCTTCTCTAAGATCCAAGTCGAAATCAAATGGAGATAGCTTTATCCGCTTTTGTCCGGCTTAATATGGGTAAAGTGAAAATCAACTAAACCGGTCTAATCTTGTAAATGTATTTAGGAAAACTTATTGGACATGGGTTCAAGTCCCATCATCTCCACTAATGTTAAGGCCGCGGTGGCGGAACTGGTAGACGCGCTGGACTTAAAATCCAGTTGTAGCAATACAGTGAGGGTTCGATTCCCTCCCGCGGCACGTTTATGCGGGTATCGTATAGTGGCTATTATGCGACCTTGCCAAGGTCGAGAGGGGGGTTCAATTCCCCCTACCCGCTCCATTTACGGGGGTTTATAACCCCCAGATTACAAAAACCCTCGTAATGAGGGTTTTTGTTTTATAAACTTTATGGATTTGAGAGAAGGCAAAAAACAATCAGAGAAGGAGTGTGTCGAACGTTTTTTATTTGGGGAGGACTATCTCAAAATGGAACAAAATAATTGTTTGGATAAAAAAGGAGTAGATGTATTAGTTCATATCAATAATAAAGAATTTAAAAAATTCCAGATAGTTAATGCAGACAAAAACCAGGCCGGTAAGATTGGAGTCTACAGCGCAGAAAGAAGAAAACACAGAAGAAAAATAGTTTTATTTGCACGGAGCAATAAAACTATTTTTAAAAAGTTTGATAATGAGGTTGAGACTACATGTGCCGATGTTGTTTGTTCTATAAGAGAAAAAATTGAAAAGTATAGACAACAAAATAAAGATATAAACGATATTGTTTTGTTGGCTGATGACGCAGGAGATATACCCGCTAGCATCTTGAGCCAAATGAAAGCTGATAATCTTTGTTTGCTGGAAGGCTCCGGCTTTAAAGAAATTTGGTATGTTGGAATGAATAGCAAATTTAAACTTTATTAATTTATAACCAAACTGTAAAATAGGGCTACACAAAAACAATCTCTCTAGATGTGCTATAATTCAAATATAAAGATTTTAAATATATGATTAGAAGGATTTTTTTAACTTCTAGCGTTAAGTTAATCGCTCAAGATATAGCTAAAAAAATTGGTGGGGCAAAAGGTAAGCGCTTGCTCTATATCTATACCGCTTGTGAGCTAAAGTTGGGTGAAGCTTGGCAGAAAGCAGACAAAGATGCTTTAACTAAGGCCGGCTTTAAAATCACTGACTATACATTAAGCGGTAAAACAAAACAGGAAATAGCAAAAGAAATTAAAAAAGTCGACGTCATTTATTTTACCGGTGGTAACACTTTTTATCTTCTCCAACAGATACAACTCAGCCAATCAGCTGATTTATTTAGGAAGGCGGTTAAATCCGGCAAGATTTATATCAGTACCAGCGCCGGCTCTATCGTGGCTGGTCCTGATATTTATCCCACCTATAAACTCGATAATTTGAAACAGGCACCTAAACTTAAAGGCTACAAAGGCTTGGGCTTGGTGGATTTTGTTGTTTTCCCTCATTGGGGTAGCAAACATTTTAAGGAAAGGTATCTTAACCATAGATTAGCCCATAACTACAACACTAAGAATAAGCTTATACTCTTAAATGACTACCAATATATCCAAGTGGAGTCCGATTGGTATAGAATCGTAGAGGTAAAACATTAATTTGGGTAAGAAAAAATTAGCTAAGTTACAAGAATGGCCGGTTAAGGCCGTTTTTGCTTAGAAGTTAGTGGTTATTGACAATAATATTTTTATATGTTATTATAGTTTATCTTAGATCTTTTTATCCAAAATAAGCAAAATAAACACTTAAAATAAACACATAAAAAACAAACCAGTAGAAAATGGAAGTAGCAGCAGAAATCAGTAAAGCCGTCTATGAAACGGTCGTAACCAGGGAGAGAACAGTGGTTTTCATCCCAAAAAATGTTGAAGTAATCAACGAGCACACCTATGGGGATCCTCCCTACAAAGTTCCCCGGCACTACCACCGTGGTATCGCCACCTTCGGAGTCAACGAGGCCGGCGTACCGATATATGTTAATGTTCATTATTTCGGCTTTAACGTTAAGCATCTGGGGAAAAACGTCTCAGCGACGGTTTCCGTTAAGATCAAAAGCAAAGCCGGTAAAAAGTACGTTATCATTGATGTCAATCGTGACCAGAAAAAGGAAAATGACCGGGGGCAGTGGCTCCTGAAAATCGGTGTTGACACCGAAGGTGTCACCTCGGACAACATTGAGGAAACTGCCCCGGTCGTTATCCCGGGAACCGACAAGTGTGTCATGTTTAAGAGGATTAAGTAATCCTCAAAAGCTCTTTCAAAAGGGCCTGTCTAAAAGCAGGCCTTTTTGTTTGACTATTTCTTAATTTTACGATAAATTAGTATTACATATGCGTATAAAATTCCATCGGCTTGAAGCCAAAGAAAAGAAGTTTTTCAAAGCAAACAAGGACATCCATTCGCCTCGTGTTTTTTTAATTGATGAGAATGGCGAAAATGTTGGCATCATTGATACGAGCGAGGCTTTAGAAAGGGCTCAAGAGCTTGATATGGATTTGGTCGAAGTTAACCCGAAAGCCGACCCTCCAGTAGCTAAAATCCTAGATTTGGGACAATTTCGTTATGAGATGGAGAAAAAAGCCCACAAACAGAAAATCCAGCAAAAAAAGGTGGAAACCAAGAATATCCGTTTATCAGTCAGGATCAGCGAACATGATTTTAATTTTCGTATAAACCAGGCAGAAAAGTTTTTAAGTAAAGAAAATAAGCTAAAATTAGAGCTAAATCTTAAGGGGCGCGAGAAACAGTATCCAGAAAAAGCGGCTGAGACCATTAACGAATTCGTTAATAAGCTTAAGGAAAAATCTTCTTTAAATATCGAGGTAGAGCAAGGCTTGACAAAACAAGGGGGAAGGTTTACTATTTTATTAATCAATAAGAAATAATTAGCTTCAAAATCAGGTGATTTGCCTGTTTTTTTAATCATTTGACGTATGCCAAAGATCAAGACCCACCAAGCAACCGTGAAGAGATTTCGGGTAACTGCTAAGAAAAAGATTAAACACCGCAAAGGCGGCCAGGATCATTTTAATTCCCGAGAAAGCGGCAAGACTAAGCGTATTAAACGCTTGGATATTAGCGCTACTAAGACTTTGGTGAAAACCATTAAAACCTTAACCCCTTATAACTAAAAAATATGCCTAGAGTAAAACGTGGAACCACTCATGTAAAAAAACGCCGTAAACTTTTAAAACAGGTCAAAGGCTTTAAATGGGGACGCAAGAAATTAGTTAAATTAGCTAAGACGGCTCGCACTAAAGCCGGTGCTCATTCTTACGTTGACCGTCGCAAAAAGAAAAGAACCATGCGCGGCCTGTGGCAGATAAAGATAAACGCCTTTGTTCGCGAGCATGATTTGTCATATTCTAAATTCATTAAACTCTTGAAAGATAATAAGATTGAAATCGATCGCAAGATCTTAGCCGATTTAGCCGTAAATAATAAGACGGTTTTAGCAAATTTGATTAAGCAAATCAAAAAATAATTCATATGTTTTGGATAAAAATCGCCCAAATCGTTATTTCTGTTCTCTTGATCATCTCTATTTTGTTGCAAAATCGAGGCACTGGTTTGGGTAGCGCTTTTGGCGGGTCTAGTGGAGTTTATTTAACCAAGCGCGGTGTAGAAAAAAAATTATTCATCGCTACTATTATTTTAGCGGTTCTCTTTTTCCTAGTCTCTTTTGCTAGTCTTATTCTTTAAGACCCAGCGGAGACGGGCTTCTTTCTTCTTAAAATATTTTTGTGTCTCCTCTCTTAAATAAAACTATTTCTAATTCCAGAAAGTTGTTGAAACGTTTCCCGTCTTTTTTTTGGCGGCTTTTGGGACGTCGAAAAAGCCCAGAGTTGCCTATTGAAATCAATCAGCAGCTAGTTTATACCTTGGCGCCGAGCAAGATTCCGAACCAACGCCAGCTTCAACATCTGAAGAAATTTTTAAATCCTAAGGAGAATCTGATTATCAAGATTTGTGTTTTAGTTATCTTGATAAATGCTATTTTTTTAGCTTGGCGTTTTTATAATAAGCACCTCGTTTTAAGTCCGGCCAGTGGCGGCGAGTATAGCGAAGGCGTGGTTGGTTATCCTAAGACCATAAATCCTCTCTATGCCTCTAATCGGGATGTTGACAGCGACCTGAGCTATTTAATTTATTCCCGTTTGTTTAGTTATGACAGCCAGGGCAGATTAAGGCCTGATTTAGCTGCTAATATGGAGCTGAGCCCAGACGGGAAAGAGTATACGGTTAAGCTTAAGGAGGGGGTAAAATGGCACGACCATGAATCTCTGGACGCCGATGATGTTATTTTTACTTTCGCTCTAATCCAAGATCCGGAATTCCGTTCTGCTCTCAGGTCTAGTCTTGATGGCGTCAGTATTGAAAAAATAGACGACTTAACCGTCAAATTCATCTTACCTCAGTCTTATGCTGCTTTTGCTAACTCTCTAACCTTCGGAATTTTACCGGAACATGTCTGGTCTAATGTCGGACCCTCGGCGGCCACCGTTTCTGAATTAAATTTGAAGCCGATCGGCTCTGGACCTTTCAAATTCCAATCTTTAAGTAAGAATAAGAACGGCCGGATTAAGGAATACCGCCTAGAGAGAAATGATGATTATTACGATCGGCCGCCTTACTTGGAAAATATCGTCTTTGAGTTTTTTCCTGATATAAATGAGTTGGTGAGCGCTTTTAATGATGGCCAGGTCGACGGCTTAAGCTATATTCCTCTAGAATTTAGAAAAGAATTGTTGGCTCAGAATTCTTTGGTTTTCCATGAGCTTAAATTACCTAAGATCAAAGCGATTTTCCTGAATCAGGCCCAGAATAAATCTTTAGCTAATGCCAAGATCCGCCAGGCTTTGTTGCAAGGAATAGATCGCCAGGCTTTAATTAGTGATATTTTTGGGGACTCCGCTTGGGTTCTAAACGGCCCGATCCCGGTTTCTAGCCCTTTTTATAAGCCTGATTTAAACGTGCCAGAATATAATTCCGAGACAGCGGCTAATTTATTGAAAGAAGCTTTAACCGTAACTACAGTCAGCGGCCGTGGTGCCAAAAAAACCAGTAGCACCGAGGTCGGTAGTTTGGAATTAAAACTCAGTGCAGTCGATACCAGCGAGAATCAATTAGTCGCTCAAAAGATTAAATCCGATTGGGAGAAAATCGGCGTTAAGGTTGCTTTAGAATTCGTCTCTCCTGAGGCGGTAAGTAGCGAGCTTATCCGTGATAAGAATTATCAGGCTCTTCTTTATGGAGAGCAGACGGGCGCTGATCCGGATATCTATGCTTTCTGGCATTCTTCTCAGGCGGGAGATAAGGGTCTTAACCTGGCCAACTATAATTCATCTGAGGCAGATAAGATTTTAGAGAGTGGCCGAGCTAATTTAGATTATGATAGCCGTTTAGCTCAATACCGCAAACTGCAGGAATTAATCGTTAGCGATATTCCGGCCATATTTTTATACAATCCCGGGTATTCTTATGTTCATACCAAGAAGCTCAAGGGCTTCCAGGGTGAGGCCATCGTCGACCCCGCTGATCGTTTCTCTTCAATCGATGATTGGTATTTAAAAACCAAGAAAAAACTAGTCTGGTAGCTAACCAGAATATTTCATATTTTTGAAATTTTTACTCTAACAATTTAAATTAAACAAGAGAATTTTTTATAGCTCTGGTAGTGTCCAGTTTTGGCTATTCTTAAATTCTATTTTTCTCATGATTAACAAAAAAAGCAATTTCCCCGGTCGTCGTGGTTTTTCAGTGTATAAACCAGCGACCAGCGGCACGACTAAAACCAGCGGCTTAGCTGGTGATGACCAAAAACTGCCGACAGCACCGAAGCGCTATCCAACCAATCGTTTCAAGAACGTTTCGAACCAATTCAAACCCCAAGGCTCGGGTGAAAAACTACGCGTCATGTGTTTAGGCGGCTTGGAAGAGGTCGGACGCAACATGACAGTAATTGAATATAACAAAGAAATAATCATCATTGACATGGGCTTGCAATTCCCCGAAGAAGATATGCCCGGCATTGATTATATCATCCCCAATGTTTCCTATCTGAAGGATAAGAAAGACTGGATCCGGGGCGTAATTATTTCCCACGGCCATTATGATCATATCGGAGGCATCCCCCATATAATGGGGGAGATCGGTAATCCGCCCATGTTTATGGGCAAGATGACGGCTGGCCTAGTACGCAAGCGCCACCAGGAATATAAGACGGCGCCAACTTTAAAGATAAAAGAAATCGATGATTCTACAAGGATTAAATTAGGAGCCAGCTTCGACTTAGAGTTCCTGCGCGTTAATCACTCCATACCGGATTGTTTTGCCACCATCATCCATACCCCGGTTGGCACAGTCGTCCATACTGGCGATTTCAAAATTGATTTTACGCCAGTCAATGATAAGCCAGCTGACTTGAACCGCATGGCACAACTAGGCGCTCAAGGTGTCAGATTATTGATGTCTGATTCTACCGATGCTACTCATCCCGGTTATCAAGTATCAGAATCATATATCGGCGAAGAGATGGGTAAGATTTTCGAAAAGATTGATGGTCGGATTATTATCGGCACCTTTGCTTCTCAGTTGAGTCGCGTACAGAAGATCCTGGATTTAGCTGCCCGCTTTGGCCGCCGAGTCAGTTTGCAGGGACGGAGCATGAATTCTAACGTTGAAGTGGCCCATCAGATAGGCTACCTTAAATTCAACCCCAAAATCTTGGTTGATGATAAAGAAGTTAATAAGCTGCCGGACAATAAAGTGATTATCATCGGTACTGGAGCCCAAGGAGAGAGTAATGCTTTCTTAAATAGGGTCGTGACTGGCGAACATCGCGCTATCAGCCTTAAAAAGGGAGACACGGTCCTTTTTTCTTCCTCGGTTATCCCTGGCAATGAGCGCAGTATTCAAAATCTAATGGATCAAGTCGTCCGCCAAGGAGCCAAGATCATCCATTATAAAATGTTAGATATCCATGCTGGCGGCCACGCTAAGCAGGAAGACTTGAAATTGACCATGCGCCTATTGAAGCCGGAATTTTTTATGCCCATCGAGGCCAATCACTATATGCTTCAGGCCCATGCTGATCTAGCTGAGCAGGTCGGGATCCCTAAAGATAAGATCTTTGTGGCTGATAACGGCCAAGTGATTGAATTAAAGAAAATTGATAATAAGGTTGTGGGTTCCTTAACGAAAGAAAAAGTAATCACCGATTACGTCTTCGTCGATGGTTTAGGTGTGGGAGATGTTTCCGATATTGTCTTGCGTGATCGTTTGATGATGTCGGCTGACGGCATGATTGTTATTATTGCCACGATTGACTCTCACACGGGTGATATTATCGGCAATCCCGATATCATTTCTCGAGGCTTCGTTTACATGAAGGAGAACAGGGACTTAATTGAAAAAACTAGGATGAGAGTGAAAAAGATCGTGAAAGACAAGAACCCGATGACGGCGGCTGATGATGATTATATAAAGAATAAGATCAGAAATGATATTGGCCAGTTCTTGTTTAACTCCACTAAAAGAAGGCCGATGGTTTTGCCGGTGGTTATAAAAGTATAATAATTACTAATATTAAACAAAAATCCTTTAAATCAAAGGATTTTTTGTTTATTTAGCCAATTGTGCATAAAAGACTTGACTTTTTTTTCTTTGTGTGTTATGATGATAAATCGTCTATTATTAGATGTAATTGATCTTTCAAATCATATTCACCAAAAATAAATCCATGTATCATGAAAACCAAGGCCAAACCGCAGAACAAGACTGATTGCCCTACAGGCAGCCCCTATTACCGCGCTATTGCGGACCTGAAAACATCCCCGGCATACTCGGAAGAAGAAGGGCAAATATTAGCCAGAATTCTTTTCATTCTGATGGAAAGTCCATCAAGGATGAGAACATTCTGGGCTGATACTCCAACCCACCTCCGTGACTACGGCCCTCTCCGCGACCAGTTTATCCTGGCTAACAGGATGAACCGGATGATTCCGGCGAGCCTCACTCAATCGGATGTTGCCATGAGGGTAGCTGAACCTGAATTTAAAGTCAGATTCGATCTGGCAGAAATGAAAGGTGAATCCCGCGTGGTTTGCTACAATTATGTAGCTATGCCCGGTATCCCGAGGTAAAGCCGCCGCAATCTAATTTTTGAAGTAAAGAGCCCGATATTCCCCAGGAATAAAGGGCTTTTTTTCTTGACTTTTTTATGTTCCTATGCTATTATTAGTAGTGAAATTGATTAATTTATATATATTAAGCTATTCTTTATAAACTAAGAAATTTTTTAATTTATTACAATTGGTAAATTAAAATTGTGAAAGTTATGAATTTTGAAAATAAATCTATGGATACTACATTAGAAAAACCAAAGACCGCTGAAGACTCAAAGGAGGTTATGACATCTGCCGATGAGGTTGTTAGAGAAGCCGAACGTATCGCTAGCGGTGCACCCGCTCAAGAGGCCATCGCTCAGCAACATGCTAACGTTCTAAAGGATATTGAAAGTCTAGGCAAGCCAGAGGCTCCCACTAGCAACAAAGAGGTGGTTGGTTCCTTGTTTGCTAAAATGAACGAAGATTTAGTCTCAAAATCAGAAGAGCTAGCTAGTTTACAAAAAACCAATCGAAAATCATTTTTTGGAAAAATCCTGAATCTAGGAGCCCCCATCGATCAGAAGGAAATTCATCTAGAAAAAACAGTTAATAGCTTGAAGGCTGACAACAAGATGGTGGAAACCTTAAAATCTCAGAACGTGAGCGAAGTGGCCGCTATAAAATTAATGGATGATGTTGGTAGCCCCGAACACAGGATGATGGCAAAAAATGTGATAGATTTTGTTAAGAATAAATATGCAGACCTGGGTCCAGATAAAGTTAGAGAGATTGCCAAGCAATTTGCCGAAGAGTATGATAGCATAAACACTCAAGGTGCTGATTTTGACAGCATTAAAAAACAGATACAAAAAGAGTTCGATAAGAAGAAACAGTGGCAGAATACTCAGAATGTTGCTTAATTTGTAAGATTAAATTAAATATTCACCTTTAAGATATCTTCTAGTTTGTAGGCGGTCGCTCTTTTAAGCGGCCGCCGAGGTGGCTAGAAGGCCTTTCCGGAGGAAGAGAGGTTAAGTCTAATTTTTTTGTTTTCAGAAGGATTAGATGAAATAAAAATATGTCTGATATACAAGATCAAAACAATGATTTTTCTAAGTTATTAGAAAAAGACGACATCAACATCCCTCAGGTTGGTGATGTTATCAAGGGGAGAGTCGTTTCAGCTTCTAAGGCTGAAGTCAAGCTCGACGTTAATGGCGTCTTAATGGGGGTAGTTCGCGGCCCCGAGTTATATGATGAGGCTGAAGAATTTTCTAATTTAAAAATCGGCGACGAAATTGAAGCCGCTGTTATCGAAGAAGAAAATGAAAAAGGTGAATTGGAATTATCCTTCCGCCAAGTAGGCCAAGAGAAGGCCTGGGAAACCCTGCGCCAAGCTGGCAAAGATAAGACGATCGTCAAGGTTAGAGTGATCGATGCTAACAAGGGTGGATTATTAGTGCGTTATTGCCAGATTAACGGCTTTTTACCTGTTTCTCAACTAGCTCCAGAAAATTATCCCCGCATTTCCGGAGGTGATAAAAGCAAGATTTTGGAAAAGCTTAAATCTTTTGTTGGCCAAGACCTAGAAGTGAATGTGATGAATTTGAGTATAGAAGAAGATAAGGTTATTTTCAGCGAAAAAGATGTTTGGAATAAGAAACAGAAGCCAGCCTTAGATAAGTATAAGCCGGGTCAGGTAGTTGACGGCAAAATAACCGCCATCACTAATTTTGGTGTCTTTATCTCCTTTGACGAAAATATCGAAGGCTTGATCCATATTTCTGAATTAGCTTGGCAAAGGATAGATTCTCCAAATGAGCTATATAGGGTTGGTGATAAAGTTAAGGCGGAAATCGTAAGCATCGATGGTGCTAAAATATTTTTAAGCGCTAAAAGGTTATTACAGGATCCTTGGCGTGAAGCTAGCAAGAAATATAAAGCTGGTCAGGTAGTCAAAGGTGTTATCTTGAAAGTTAACCCTTTCGGCCTGTTTGTTAAACTGGATGAGGAAATCCACGGTTTAGCCCATATCAGCCAATTAAATTTAGAACCTAAAGCCAAGATTACCGAACTCTTTCAGGCCGGACAAGAAATTGATTTTGAGATAGTAAATATTTCCATCGCCGACCATCGTCTCGGTCTAAAATTAGCCGGTAGCGGTATCCCTCAGAAGGAAACCAGCACTGAACAATTAGCTGAATCAGAGGATGAGTCTCCAGAAGAAGAGAAGAAAGAAAAGAAAAAAAGCGCCAGTAAAGCTAAAAAATAAGTAATAGGGGCATTTTGCCCCTATTTCTGATTTTTGCTAAATTGCTAAAACCCTCTTTAAATTATATAATATGAGGGCTTAACTATGTCTATGAAGAATTTAATCAAGAATTTTCTAATTTTCTTTCTGGTGTTTTTAGTGATTGCCGGTATTTTTAGTTATTTTGGCGGCGGCCGCCAGGAAATAGCTACAGTCGGGCTGGAAACGATGATCAAACAGATTAATGACCAACAGATTTCAGAAGTTAAGATTAACGGCGACAAGATAAATATCACCCTTAAGGATGGAAAAAAAGAAGTCGTTAAGAAAGAAAGCACAGAATCTTTCTCCGCCTTATTAAATAATTTTAAAGTTGATCCATCTAAAACCGGGGAGATTAAGATCCAGATTGAGGAAAACTCCGGTTGGAATTATTGGTTGGGGTTAATTTTGCCCGTGCTCATTCCTTTTGTCTTAATTATCGCTTTCATGATGTTCACTATGAGAGGTTTGCAAGGAATGAATTCTCGGGCCATGAACTTTGGTCAATCAAACGCTAAGGAAGTCAGCCCGGAACAAAAAGACAAGGTTAGCTTTAAAGATGTTGCTGGAGCCAAAGAAGCCAAAGAAGAGCTGAAGGAAGTGGTAGATTTTTTGCGCTTCCCTAAAAAATTTCACGATCTCGGGGCCAGGATACCCCGAGGCGTCCTGTTATTAGGAGCACCTGGAACCGGTAAGACCTTGTTATCTCGTAGTGTGGCCGGTGAAGCTAACGTTCCGTTTTTTCACATTTCCGGTTCAGAATTTGTGGAAATGTTTGTCGGAGTAGGGGCTTCAAGGGTTCGGTCTTTATTCCAGAAAGCTAAAAAGAATTCTCCCTGCATTATCTTTATTGACGAGATTGATGCTGTCGGTCGGCGCCGTGGCGCTGGCCTCGGCGGATCTCATGACGAGAGAGAACAGACCTTAAACCAGATCCTGGTAGAGATGGACGGTTTTGAGCCGACTAATAATGTCATCGTAATCGCTGCCACTAATCGGCCCGATGTTCTAGATCCAGCCTTGCTTCGTCCGGGGCGCTTTGACCGCCAGGTGGTAATCGACTTGCCGGATATAAAAGATAGAGAAGAGATTCTCCAGGTTCATTCTCGAAAAAAACCCCTAGCCAAAGAAGTTGATCTGAGAAAAATTGCTGAACGCACTCCTGGTTTTTCTGGAGCCGATCTAGCTAATCTTTTAAACGAAGCGGCGATCTTGGCAGCGCGACAGGATAAGAAGATTATTGAAAATACTGAGTTATTCGAAGCTATTGAGAAGGTAATGATTGGGCCGGAAAGACGTAGCCGTATCATTACTGAAAAAGAGAAAAAAGTAACTGCCTATCATGAGGCCGGGCACGCCTTGGTCGCCCATTTTCTCCCCGCCGCCGATCCCGTTCATAAGATTTCTATTATTGCTCGTGGCCAGGCCGGAGGCTATACTCTTAAAGTTCCGACTGAAGACCGCCATATGCATCCTAAATCCGAATTTATCCAGGAGATAGCCGTTCTTTTGGCCGGCCATCTAACTGAAAAAGAAATCTTCGGGGAAGTGACGACTGGCGCTACTTCTGATTTACGTCGAGCCACTGCCATGGCTAGGGCCTTAGTCACAGATTACGGCATGAGCGAGCACCTCGGTCCGCGTACTTATGGCGAGAAAGAAGAAATGATATTCTTAGGACGGGAAATACATGAACAAAGGGATTATAGCGAGAAGATAGCCGAGAAAATAGATGAAGAGATAGCCGATTTCATTAAACAAGGTTCCGATCGAGCCAAGACAATAATTAGCGATCACAAGGAAGAATTAGAAAGAATCGTTAATGCCTTATTAACTAAAGAAACCTTAGAGAAAGATGAATTTGAGGCTTTGGTTGGACCTAAACCGCAGGCCTGATTGACTAATATTGGTTTTAAGATATACTAAAAATAGCTAAAACTTTAGAAAAATTTAATATTTTCAAGTTTTTAAATAAATAATATGCCTAATCCTAAAAAAAGAAAAACCCATTCCGCTACGCATAAGGGTAGAGCTCATTTAGCTCTTAAGAAAGTAGTCCTGAATAAATGCCCAAAATGTGGCAGCGCTAAGAAGCCTCATACCGTTTGCTCCTTCTGCGGTAGCTATAAAGGCCGAGCAGCGGTAAAGACCAAAACTAAGAAAGTTAATAAGACTAAAAAATAATCCTTGCCGAAAGCCAAACTGACCTTTGGCTTTTGCTTTAGCTCTTTATGTCTAATCGTCATTTAGCTCGCACTCTAGCTTTGCAAACCTTGTTTGCTTGGGATTTTAATGGCAAAAAGGCGGACAGCTTGGCAGATTTGATCGCTAGTAATTTTAGGAATTTCGCTCCTGATTTTAATGATGACGGCTTTGTTAGCGAATTGGTTGATGGCGTGGTTAAAAATCACTCGGAGATTGATAAGTATATTTGCAAATATGCTACTGAGTGGCCACTAGATCAGATAACTATCCTGGATAGGAATATTTTACGTTTGGGAATTTTTGAGCTTTTATATACCGCCACCCCACCGCTAGTAGCCATTAATGAAGCTATCGAGGTGGCCAAAAGTTTTGGCAGCGATTCTTCCGGGAAATTTGTTAATGGCGTTTTAGGAGCCTTATACAATGATTTGCCTGAAGATAAGAAGGCGAGTGGCAAGAAAGAGCCAGTCTCTACGCCCGGTAAAGACGGGCAAAGCCTTTAGTTTTATGAATAGCCTATCTAAATTACAAAAGAATTTAGGCTTGCAATTCAAGAATGAAGCTTTATTGCGCCAAGCCTTGATCCACCGCTCTTATCTTAATGAACACCCTGAATGCCAAACCGGCCACAATGAGCGTTTAGAATTTTTGGGTGACGCCGTTTTAGAAATAATTGTAACCGAGTATTTATATTTAAATTTCCTGGATACTCCAGAGGGTGATTTGACGAATTGGCGCGCCGCCCTGGTTAATGCCAAGATGCTTTATAATGTCGCCCTGGATTTAGAAATCGAGGGCAACCTCTATTTATCTAAAGGAGAAGCTAAAGATAAGAATAAGAAATCGCGGCATTATATCTTAGCCAACGCCATTGAAGCGATAATTGGTGCCATCTATTTGGATCAAGGGCTAGCAGCGGCTAAGAAATTTATCAATAAGAATATTATTGTTCGCTTGGATGACATTTTGCAGAATAAGCTTTATTTAGACCCGAAGTCCAGGTTTCAAGAAAGAGCTCAGGAGGAGGTTGGAGTTACTCCTCATTATGAAATTATTAAGGAAGAGGGCCCGGATCACGCTAAGAATTTTACAGTTGGCCTTTATTTAAATGATAAAATGGTGACTACCGGCAAGGGGTCCTCTAAGCAGGAAGCGCAAGTCCAGGCAGCCGAGAAGGGTTTAAAAAAAATGAATTGGTAATCCAATATTTAAATATACAAATTAATTCATCTTAACTTTATGTTAGATATCAAACATCTGTTACAGCTAGCCGCCACCAGGAATGCTTCGGATTTGCACCTAGTTGTTGGTTTGCCGCCGATTTTTCGGGTTGATGGCGAATTATTTAGTTTAGATGAAATTTTAAAAAAGAAGGGCGAAGGTGAAATAATCAACGAGCAAGAGCTCCAGGAGTCGGTCGGTTTGCTCCTTAGCCCAGAACAGAAGACTAAATTTTTTGTGGAAAGAGACCTGGATATCAGTTATGCTTTGAATGATCTGCGTTTTCGTATTAACTTGTCTTATGAAAAAGGCAATATGAAGATGGTGGCGCGCGTGATAACTGATGAACAACCGACTTTAGAACAGATTGGCATGCCTCAAGTGGTCTATGATTTATTGAACCTGCCCCAAGGCTTAATTTTATTAACTGGTCCGACCGGTTGCGGCAAGTCGACTACTCTAGCGGCGATGATAAATTATATTAATAATAATCGTAGCTGTAATATCGTGACTTTTGAGGATCCTATTGAATTTTTATTTAAATCTAATAAGAGCGTTATCACCCAGCGTCAGCTTGGCTCTGATATGTCCTCTTTTGCTAAAGGCTTGAAATATGTCTTGCGCCAAGATCCGAACGTCATCATGATAGGTGAAATGCGTGACTTGGAAACTATTGCCGCCGCCATTACCATCGCTGAAACCGGCCATTTAGTATTAGCGACTCTCCATACCTTTAATGCCGCCCAAACAGTCGACCGGATCATAGATATATTCCCTCCCCATCAGCAGAATCAGGTTCGCTCCCAGCTATCTTTGATTTTAGCCGGCGTAATATCGCAACGCCTTTTGCCGAAGATCGGCGGTGGCCGGGTGGCGGCGAGAGAAATTATGGTTAAGACCCCGGCGGTAGCCAACTTAATCAGAGAGAATAAGATTGCCCAATTGAGATCAGTCCTCCAGACTAGCGGAGCTGACGGCATGATGACTCTGGATAAGCATCTACAAGAATTATTCCATCAAGGCTTGATTACTAAAGAGGTGGCTATGGGGCAGATGGAAAACCCGAATGAATTAGCTTAATTTTATTCTTTTATTCCAGGCCTATTTTAGTCTTCTATAATGTTTAAAAACCCCTATTTTTATGGGGTTTTTTGACTCTTGACACATTTTTTAAATAGTATATAATTATTAGCAGTTTCTGATAGTCTAGAATTTAATAAAATATGTATAAATATCTTATCAAGTCTAAATTAAAGCGGTTATAAAATAATTGTTATTTTTCGATTATTTTGGAACCGCCACCCGCGGTTTTTTTGGACCTTAAAAGATTTTATATTTTAAATGATTGAACTCTGTGCGTTAAATTTAGCGCTCAGAACTAATCATTTAGGATGAACTTTAATAATTGAATAGGATTTATTCGTTTGACCTACGGATAAATCCAGAATAGAAAAACAAGATTAATTTCTTCTTTCATTTATTTTGCAATTTCTGGAAGAAGGAATTTATGCATTCAATTTGCTGAATGCACCAACTTTTATCAAAGTAAAATTTGAAAACAAAAGTGTGGGAAAATCTCAATAAGAGTATATGGTGGATGCCTGGACATAAAAAGACGATGAAGGACGTAGCAGCCTGCGATAAGCTTCGGTGAGATGGCAAGCAACCTTTGACCCGGAGATCTCCGAATGGGGAAACCTATCCTGATGAAGTCAGGATGACCCGCTTTTAGCGGGTGGAAGACCCGGCGAACTGAAACATCTTAGTAGCCGGAGGAAAATAAAAAAAGCCGTCAATCGACGGAATATTCCCTGAGTAGTGGCGAGCGAAAGGGGAACAGCCTAAACCTAAATTACCGCGAGTTTGACCCGGTTTACCGGGAAGGACTCTGAAGGTTCTATGACCACATGTTTTTTAGGGGTTGCGAGAGAGCGACGTTTGTCTCATAGATAAGACAAGGTCAAGTAAAAAATAACAGTCTTTAGTTGAAGCGAACTGGAAAGTTCGGCCAGAGAGGGTGATAGCCCCGTAAATAAAAAAGATTGTTGCTTGACGGTTGCTGATCTCAAGTAATGCGGGACTCGAGAAATCCCGTAGGAAGCAGGGTCGACTATGACCCAAGGCTAAATACTTTTTATGATCGATAGTGAACAAGTACCGTGAGGGAAAGGTGAAAAGCATCCCGTTGAGGGAGGTGAAATAGTACCTGAAACCGTATACTTACAAAGAGTCGGAGCCTCGGTTTACCGGGGTGACGGCGTGCCTATTGAAGAATGAGCCAACGAGTTTGTTCTATGTGGCTGACATAATCGCCGTTTGGCGAGCATGTATAGTGAAAGCGAGGGTTAATAGCCCGTATTGTGCTTCGCTTTTACGCATTAGTTTACTAGTGCGTTAAAGTGAAGTACACGTCGCATGGACAAGACCCGAAGCCGGGTGATCTAACCATGGCCAGGTTGAACCCTGTCGAAAGACAGGGGGAGGACCGAACCCGTAAGTTGTGCAACACTTTGGGATGAGCTGTGGTTAGCGCAGAAATTGTAATCGAACTCGGCAATAGCTGGTTCTCCTCGAAATAGCTTTTGGGCTAGCCTCGGATGCTTACTGCAGGGGGTAGAGCACTGGATGAGGGCGGGTCGCAAGATACCGTCTTCAATCAAACTCCGAATACTTGCAGGTGTAATCCGGGAGTCAGACAGCGGGGGCTAAGCTCCGTTGTCAAAAGGAAAACAGTCCAGACCGCAATTTAAGGTCCCTAAATCTAGACTAAGTGTGAAAGGTGGTGTTGTGACACTGACAATTAGGAGGTTGGCTTAGAAGCAGCCATCCTTTAAAGATAGCGTAATAGCTCACTAATCAAGTTGTTTCGCGCCGAAAATTTATCGGGGCTAAGTCTAGTACCGAAGATGCGGATTCTCTGATTTATTTCAGGGAGTGGTAGAGGAGCATTCTGTTCAGCGTCGAAGTCACGTCGCGAGGCGTGGTGGAGCGGACAGAAGCGAGAATGTTGGCATGAGTAGCAAAAAGGCGTGTGAAAATCACGCCCACCGAAAACCTAAGGTTTCCTGGGCAACGAGAATCGACCCAGGGTTAGTCGGTCCTAAGGCGAAACCCGTGTAGTGCGGGTGCAGTCGATGGCCAAGCTGGTCAATATTCCAGCACTACTGTATTTTTCCGATGGAGGGACGCAGTTCTAAAGTTTGAGCGTTCTATGATATGAACGTTAATTGTTCCAAGAAAGGATCTAGGTAAATCCGGATCCATCATTTCAAGGGATTGTTAAAAGTCGAAGTCGCAAGGCAGAGGCAATTCAAGTGGCAGAACTGTCCAGAAAATCTTCTAGGGCTAAGGATACAGTAACCGTACCGTAAACCGACACAGGTAGGTGAGGCGAGAAGCCTCAGGTGTATGAGAGAACCTTCGTTAAGGAACTCGGCAAAACAGCGGCCGTAATTTCGAGATAAGGCCTGCCTCCGCAAGGGGGCCGCAGCTAAAGAGCCCAAGGGACTGTTTATCAAAAACACAGCTCTCTGCTAACTCGCAAGAGGATGTATAGAGGGTGATGCCTGGCCAGTGTCCGAACGTTAAGAGGAGAGGTTAGCCGTAAGGCGAAGCTTTGAATCCAAGCGCGGATGAACGCCGGCGATAACTATAATCGTCCTAAGGTAGCGAAATTCCTTGTCGGGTAAGTTCCGACCTGCACGAATGGCTTAACCACTTGGGCACTGTCTCAACGAAGGACTCAGTGAAATTGCAAGACGAGTAAAGATGCTCGTTAACCATAGTCGGACGAAAAGACCCCGTGAAGCTTTACTACAACTTGATATTGAATTAGGGGTATGCATGTTCAGCATAGGTGGGAGCCTTCGGGCAACAGTGAGATACCACCCTTGTATGCTTTTAATTCTAACCTCGAGATTTTCGAGGGACAGTGTCTGGCGGGTAGTTTGTCTGGGGCGGATGCCTCCCAAAAGGTAACGGAGGCGTTTACAAAGGTTGGCTATCCCGGAATGGAAACCCGGGAGATAGTGTAAAGGCATAAGCCAGCTTTACTGCGAGACCTACCAGTCGAGCAGTCGCGAAAGCGGAACTTAGTGATCCGACCATTCAATATAGGATGGTGGAAGCTCATCGGATAAAAGCTACTCCGGGGATAACAGGCTAGTCACGCCCAAGCGTCCACAGCGACGGCGTGGTTCGGCACCTCGATGTCGGCTCGTCGCATCCTGGGGGTGGAGAAGCTCCCAAGGGTTGGGCTGTTCGCCCATTAAAGCGGCACGCGAGCTGGGTTCAGACCGTCGTAAGACAGGTCGGTCTCCT